>JAJAYM010000185.1 GCA_027117675.1 Actinomycetes bacterium
AGGTACACATGTCCGACGTCGACAGACTGGGTTGTGGCCGCCCACGCAGGTGGCGGTTGGGCCTTCGAACGCCTCTGGGTCGAGCTGGCCGGTCCTGTTTCGGGCTACCTCAGGGCCAGAGGTGTCATCGACGTGGAGGACGGAACCGACTTCAAATCCTGGCTGTTCACCATCGCACACCATCGAAGCGTCGACGAATACCGCCGAGTCAAGAAGCTCGGCAGCCAGGTGGTGCTGGCCCCCGACTCGCGGGAAACCCCCCAGCCGAGCGCCGAGACCCGGGCGGTCGCGGAGGAAGGAGCACGCGAACTGTCGGACGTCCTACCGCCCGCTCAACGAGAGGTCATTGGGCTTCGCTTCGTCGTTGATCTCCCGCTCGAGACCGTTGCGCAGATCACCGGGAGACGAATTTTCGGCGATCAAGCAGCTCCAATGGCGTGGAATCAATCGACTTCGCCGTCACCTGAACAGCCCAACTTTGGCTCCGCACGTATCCTCGCAACCTCTTCCAACGATTGCAGAGTCGTGATGAACGAGAACCAGATCCCCGAAGATCTCCTCAAGCGCCTAAGGGAACTGGCAACACAGCCAGCTCCGCACCCCACACCTGCGCTTGCTGAGTTCGGTGAGGCGGACGAAGCCACCGCTCCCTCGATCAACTCGTTCTTCGTTTGTATCGACAAGGGCGACCCGGTCGCGAGGCCGGTCAGCAAAGCCAACGGACCTTCTAACGAAGGTGTCTGGGCTACCGATAAGGGAAGGTGCCATGACTACTTCTGCCACGATTGGCCGCGCAACAGCCGTTGGCCAGCTCGTTGTTGCCGCGACCCTGACTGCTGCATTTGCCACGTTGACGATTGCTGCACCCCCGGCTCAAGCCGTGGCGACAGCCGCTCCCTTGAACGTGGTCGTCATCGTCACCGACGATCAGGTCGAGGGCACGATGGACGCCATGCCGATCACTCGGGATTTGATCCGCGATCAGGGAGTGACCCTGAAGGACGGCATCATCCCGACGTCTACTTGTTGCCCTTCTCGAACCACGCTGCTGACCGGTCAGTACTCACGCACGACCGGCGTGTACCGCAATCTTGGTCCTAACGGCGGCTGGTCAGCCTTCCACGTAGGTGGTTCAGAAGATCGCACTCTGGCGGTTGCCCTGAACGATCAGGGTTACCGGACAGGACTCTTCGGCAAGTATTTGAATGGGTTTGCTCTGGCCGATCCCGGGTACGTACCGCCCGGTTGGGACTCCTTTCACACCATCTACGACCCCTCCAGCAAACCCGCTCTCGCTGCCGGTGCCTACTACAACTACGAACTCCGAGGTACCGACCAGACCGAATCGTTTGGACAGGACCCCACCGACTATTCAACAGACGTGATCGCAGCAAAGTCAGTCAGCTTCATCGAGAGCACCCCGGCCGATCAACCGCTGTTCCTCTATTTCGCTCCGACTGGCCCCCACTCACCCTTCGTGCACGCACCTCGTCACGAAGGTCTATGGCACCGCGAACCGGTCGGCCCTGCCGTCAAGCAGCTCACCACGAACGCGCCAAGCTTCCTGCCGCAACAATTGGTGAACCCCGCCCGGATGTCCAAACACCTCAGAGATCAACACCTCGCCCTCATGGCCGTCGACGAAGCCGTGGGTCGAATCGTTGACGCGCTTGGCGCACGCGCCGACAACACGCTCTTCGTCTACATGTCCGACAACGGACTCCAGCTCGGCGAGCACGGCCTTGTAAACAAGTACTCCCCGTATTCTGGCTCCACCGACGTTCCGATGTTCCTCCGCTGGGACGGAGAAATTACTCCAGGATCGACTTTCCGCGGCATCATCACGAACGCAGATCTCGCAGCGACAATCGCCGACGCCACAGGGATCAGTCTTGTAAACCCCGACGGGATCTCATTTTTCTCTTCCCAGCGCCCCGACGGCGCAGTACTTGAAGCCACAGCGGATCGTAACCATCCCGCCTATTGCGGTTGGCGGACAGCCAGATACCTCTACGTCAGTTACGCCAACGGGGAGGAAGAGCTGTACGACTACCGACAGGATCCGTACGAACTGATCAACCAAGCCGAACAACCTGACTACACCGACATCCAGGCAGGCATGCGCCGCCAAGCGGTAACAGGCTGCACCCCCACCCCGCCAGGCTTCAACTGGAGCTCCCCTTGAAACGGGCAACGAACAGGTTCGGGACCTGATCGCCAATGATCTGGGGCAGAAAAGTCAGTGCAAAGATTCATCGATCGTCATCCGAGGACGTGTGCCACTGGAAGTCGCCCCATTCGCCGATGTGTCCTGATTGGTAGTTGAGGTCGTACACGGTGTCTCCATTCGCGTTCTCGTGAGTCAGGGAGTTTCCACAATGACCCGCAGTAGCCACGCCGGTCGTGCCGGAGGAGTTGACCACGTTGAAACCAGCGGTGCATTCGACCATGACCGCGCCCGGCCAGGGTCTTCCTCGGGTGGCATCATGCGCACACCTTCGGGGTCCAACCCTCTCACCGAGCAAGGCTCGATCAGCAACTGTTCAGCGCTCGTCGAACCGCGCCAGCTGCAACCTTCCCCCTCACCAACTGAACCCGCAACCAGACGTGATTCACCCAAGTTCACCGGTCAGTCTTCCGATCTGGACACGGCAAGCACTCAGGGGGCCAGCGCCCTGCGGAGCCGCGCCTCGTCGACCCGCCAGAAGTCGTGCTGGACACCATCGACCAGCGTCACCGGGATCTGGTCCCACCACTTGGCCTGCAGCTCTGGGTCGCTGGTGATGTCCACCTCGACCCACCCGACGCCCACGTCGGCGGCCACGCGCTCGATCACGAGGCGGGCGGCGTCGCAGAGGTGACACCCAGGCTTTCCCAGCAGGGTGACCCGCGCTTTTGGGTCGATCGTCACTGCTCCGCCGCCCCAGCGCGGTCACGCTGAAGTCGGCCGCGTGCCACTTTCCCCGTCAGCGAGTGCGGCAGGCTGTCAACGATCTCGATCACCTTTGGTCGCTTGAATCGCGCGAGCCGTTCTGCGGCAAATGCCTGCAGCTCGTCCACCGAGACCGACTGCTCGCCGAGTACGACGAAGGCCCTAACGGCCTCGCCTCTGCGCTCATGATCGACGCCGATGACCGCGGCATCTCGGACGCCAGGGTGCTGCAGCAGCACCGACTCGACCTCTTGCGGGTAGACGTTGAAGCCGCTGACGATGATCACGTCCTTGCGCCGGTCGACGATGTGCAGGTCGCCGTCATCGTCGATGAAGGCGACGTCCCCCGTGGCGTACCAGCCATCGGCGTCGGGGCCGCCGGATCCGTTTGGCCAGTAGCCGCTGAACAGGTTGTCGCCCTTGATCCAGATCTCGCCAGGGTCACCGTCGGCCGGGTCGAGGTCGTCACCGTCATCGTCGACGAGCCGAACATCGATGCCCGGGAAGGGCCGGCCGACCGAGCCGGGCTTGGCCTGTCCTGACACCACGGTTGAGCTGACGCCAGGCGCCGCCTCGGTGAGCCCATACCCCTCATGCACGTACCACCCGGTCAGCGTGTAGATGCGGTGCTGCACTTCGGGTGGCAGGGCGGCCGACCCGCTGAAGGCGACCCGGATGCCGTCCAGCATGTCGACGGCATCAGAGGATGCGGCCCACGCAGCCCAGAGGGCTGGCGCCCCTGGAACGTTCGTGATGCCGTACTGCCGAACCAGCGGCAGTGCCCGCACGACGTCGACGCCGTCGACGAGCACCGCCGTGGCTGCTGCCCGAACCACGGCACCGAGAGTTCCGGCGAGGCCGTAGATGTGGGTCAGTGGCAACAGCACCAGAACAACGTCGTCGGGTTCGACAACCGAGGTGCGCGCGGCGGCGACCTGTTCGATGTTGGCGATCAGGGCTCGGTGCGTCAGCATCGCCCCCTTGGCGTCGCCGCCGGTACCTGAGGTGTACACCACGACGGCCAGCGACTCGCGGCCGTCGGGAACCGGGACGTCGACGCCGACACCGGCCGCGAGCAGGGCGTCGAATGAGCCTTCACGGACGCCGGCTGCAGCGACTACCCGCAGAACATCGGGTGCGGCCGACTCCGCCACCTGCGCTGTCTTCCGGTCGACGACCACGAGTGCTAGACCGACGTGCTCGGCGAGTTGGCTGACCTCAGGCGCCGTGAGCGCCGGGTTGACCGGTACCGCCACGGCGCCGGCGCGCAGCGCACCGAAGTAGCCGATGACGAACTCGGGGCGGTTCCCCAGGAAGAGTCCGACGCGATCACCTGCCTCGACGCCGCGGGCCCGCAACCCGGCAGCGCAGGCGTCCGCCGCCCGGTCGAGGTCAGCCCAGCTCATCCGGCTGGCACCGACGATCAGGGCTGGGTGGCCAGGGCGTGCCGAGGCCGCGCTGCGGAGGTACTCCGCGACATGCGTGGGGCGGCTCGTCACAGCGAGTGAGTCTGGCACAGGGCTCACAGCGGCAGCCGGGGATCGGCCCTTACCCCTCTCGGACGGCCGACTCACGAAGAACTAGGCCCAATGGGTGAAGGACGGCTCAAGGCGGCGCCAGAAGCCCCGACATCAGTAGGAGTGCCCCGACGAGAGTGGTGAAAGCGTGAATCCGGTTCGTCCATGGCGGAAACGCCTGGCCACGACCCTGGCTGGCCTTCTGACGTCGTCCTTGGCGATCGTCTTCCTTCCCGGCACCGCCTTCGCGGGGCCGAATGAGGGGGACATCTTCTCCGCCGTGAACTCTGCGCGCGCGTCAGCCGGGCTGGCTGCCTACTCCTACGCGGGCGACCTCGCTGCAGCAGCGCGCGGCCAGGCGGAACGGATGGCGGCGTCCGGCGAGCTCTATCACAACCCGAACCTGTCAAGTGAGGTTGGCGGATGGTCGCGGATCGGCGAGAACGTTGCGTTCGCCGGTGACTGGCGGGCCGCTCACGACGTCCTGATGAACAGCCCCGGCCACCGAGCGCAGATCCTCGACTCCGGCTACACCCAGATGGGGGTCGGAACGGCAGTCAGCGACGACGGAACGTTCTGGGTGGCCGAGGTGTTCCGGACGCCGAGCGGTGCGTCAACCCCTGCGCCCGATCCCGGTGGTGGTGGCACGACAACGACCTCGTCGCCGGACACCTCATCGGCCCCGACGCCGGTGGCAGCCCCGCCAGAGCCGACACCCGAGCAGATCCTGCGCGAGAACCTCAGGGACGCCCGCGAGATGATCGTCGCGCGCGAGAAGGACCGGCGCAGCAACGACCCGATCGCTGCAGCCCTGGACTTCTCCACGGTCATGGACACAGTCTCCGGCTGACCCCCAGGCCCGCCATTAGTGCACTGGGGCAGCCACGGTGGAGATCCTGACGGCGTCCACCAGCCGCGCACTCGACGCGCCCAGGTGTCAACTGGGTGTCTCGGCGAGCCCTAGGGTTGACGCGTGAACCCGCCCGACTCACCAGACGCGCGCGACTCCGAGCACGCACGGCCCCGGCCACCCGCTGTCATCGCTGGCGAGGCGGCAGCGCTCCGCGCCGAGACCTCCCAAGAGCTGATCCTCGACCCGCACGCGGCAGCGTTCTTCGACATCGATAACACCATCGTCAGGGGCGCGTCCCTCTTTCACCTCGCCAGAGGGCTCGCGAAGCGCAAGTTCTTCACCTTCGGGGACGTCAGCTCGTTCGCCTGGAAGCATGCCAAGTTTCGCGTCGCTGGCCGTGAAGACACCGACGACATCGCTTCAGTCATCGACGCCGCACTCAGCTTCGTCGCCGGCCACGATGTGGAGGAAGTCGTCTCACTCGGCGACGAGATCTTCGACGAGCGCATCGAAGACAAGTTGTACGCGCAGACCATCGAGCTGACCCTCGCGCACCTGCGGGCGGGTCAACGCGTCTGGCTCGTGTCCGCTGCCCCCGTCGAGATGGCGGCGCTCATCGCACGCAAGCTCGAGCTGACCGGCGCCCTGGGCACGGTCTCAGAGATCGTCAACGGCAAGTACACCGGCAAACTTGCTGGCGCACCGCTGCACGGCCCGGCTAAGGCCGAAGCGGTCCGAGCCCTCGCCGAACGCGAAAACCTCGACCTCAGGCTGTGCTCGGCCTACTCCGACTCGTCGAACGACATCCCGATGTTGTCGTTGGTGGGCCAGCCGGTCGCGATCAACCCGGACGCCGCACTGCGGAGGCCCGCACGCCCCC
>JAJAYM010000186.1 GCA_027117675.1 Actinomycetes bacterium
GAGCTGGGCTGCGCCGATTGACCATGACGTCGATCTCCTCCAACGGATTGGCCGAGGTTACCGACCAGTCGCTGCCACCGGCGAGTCGCGCACCTGAGCGAAGCAGGCCGCCGAAGGGGTACTGCATCTCGACCCGATCCTTACCGATGAAGGGGACAGTGAGCTCGTCCATCTGTGCGTCGCTCTGCGCCCAGAGCGGCTGACAGTTGGCGATCGCGCCTACCTCGGCGAACCGGCTGACGTCGTCGGGATGCACGATCTGCACGTGGGCGATGTGGTGCCGCTGGTCGGTCATCCCGTTGGACGCCCTAGCCGCAGCCACGGCGTCCAGCGCGTTACGCACCGCGCGGTCGCCGATAGCGTGCATATGCACCTGAAAACCCAGCCGATCAAGCTCGGAGACGGCGGCATCGAGCAACTCAGGATCGACATACGAGAGACCGTGGTTGTCGGTATGGCCGCCGCATCCGTCGCAGTAGGGCTCCAACAGCGCACCCGTGTGGTTCTCCAGCACACCGTCGGTCATGATCTTGACGCTGGTGGCGTGGTAGTTGCCGACGACGCCGTTCTCGCGTTGAGCCAGAAACTGCGGGATCTGCTCAAGCCCCTGATGCCGCTCCCACCAGAGCGCCCCCACCACGCGGGCGGTGAGGCGGCCGTCTGCGGCCAGTGAGCGATAGGCGTCGTGCGTGCCAGGCGTTACCCAGGCGTCCTGCCATGCGGTGATACCCAGAGCGTGCAGATGCTCCTGGGCGTTCAGAATCGCCGCCTCCCACTCCTGCCGCGTGGGCAGCGGCACCTGCGTGTCGTTGAAGGTGTACGCCGCCCCCTCGTGCAGCATCCCCGTCGGTTCGCCGGTTTCGGGGTCACGCTCGATCCGACCGTCGGAGGGATCTTGGGTGTCCTTGGTGATCCCGGCGCGCTCGAGAGCCACCGAGTTCACCCAGGCGCCGTGCACATCCTTGTTGAACAGGAACACCGGACGATCGGGAACGATCGCGTCGAGATCCTCCTTGCGCGGCAGGCCGCCGGGGAAACACTCCATCGCCCATCCGCCGCCGACGATCCACGGCTCGGCAGGGTTCGCCGCCGCGTACTCAGCAATGGCTGCAAGGTGGGCCTCGCGGCCGATGATGTCGTTGAGCCAGATCCGCAGCCGGTTGCGGCCGGCGAACGGGCTGTGGATGTGGGCGTCTTGGAACCCGGGGATGGCCAGCCGTCCTGGCAGCGAGAGAACCTCGGTGGACGCTCCGCGCAGGTCGGCCAGATCACCGTCAGCACGGCCTAGGGCAAGGATCCGGCCGTCCTTGACGGCAATCTCGCGCGCCATCGACCGCGGTTCGTCGTTGCAGTACACATCGAGGTCGGTGAGCAGCAGGTCAGCGGCGGGTGAGAGCGACATGGTTGGCATCCTTTCTGGACTCCGCCCACGGGGCAAGCGAGCCCTACTTCTCATCAATGATGCTCAGTTCCGGTCACGCGGTCACCCAGAAGGCCTACCAGTCGCGTCCCCGCGGGGCCGATACCTCTGTATGGACCCCGTCCAGGGTTCCTTCTTTGTGATCGTCTTTGTGATTTGGGGAGCTAGTGGTGGTGCGCAGCATGCGTTGGGTACGAGTGGTCGGCATGCCGACCGTCATGGTGGTGGGGGCTGGCGCTCTTCTCGGTGCTCCCTCGGACGCGGCCGTTTCGGCACCCTGCGACATGCGGGTCACCATCGACAGGACGTCCAGCGTGACCTATGGCAACGGGGTCGAGCGCAACGAGTACAACGTCAGGGTGAGTTGGGGTGACCGCTCCCAGACCGCCGAGGTCCACCGGATGTCGATGCCACCCAAGGCGCAGCCCCGGCTGGTCACCAAGCAACTCGGCTCGCTTGGCGACCTCCGTGCCCAGCTGGAGAGCCCCAAGGGCAAGCGCGGGATCGCTGCGGTCAACGGCGACTTCTTCTACGGCTACCGGATCGAGAACGAGACGGTTTACCTGCCCCGCAATGCGTCGGTGACCAAGGGTAAGCCGGTTCGGATGGGCACCGAGCGGACCCGCGTCATCGGCATCGACAAGGACGGCAATCCGTTCAACGGCGAGGTGGGCATCACCGGGACCGTTGCCCACGGCCAGAAGGTCTTCAACGTCGACAGCCTCAACTGGCACGTGCTCGGTGACGCCGGGGTCGCGATCTACACGCCAGCATGGACTGACGTCAGGGACGCCAAGCGTCCAGCAGGAGTCGTCGAGTGGGTGGTCAAGAAGGGCAAGATCATCGCGGTCCGGACCGGTCAGAAGACCGGCAAGACCGTCCAGCCGCGCACCAAGATCGTTGCCTTCGGCACCAAGTTCGCCACAGCGGCAAAGCGCGCCAACGTGCGCAGCTCTGCCCTCATCGCCGTCAGGCAGGACACCACCACCGGTGTCGGTCTTCAGGAGGCCATCGGCCGCGGTGTCTCACTGGTCGACGCGGGTCAGGTCGACCTGCCGTGCGAGGGCGCCTGGTACCAGCAACGGCCGAGGACGACCGTCGGATGGGACGCGAACGGCAACTGGATGAGCCTGTCACTCCCCGGCAGCGGTTACGACAGCAACGGCTACCGGACCGGCGGCCTGGGCCTGGCCCAGGAGGCGAACGTTGCCGTGGCCCTGGGCTTCGTCGAGGCGTCCGAGCTAGACGGCGGCGGATCGACCACGGCCATGGTTCGGCGATCGGACGGTGACTGGGACCGCGTCGACGACCCTGACTCGCTCTGGCAGCGACCAGTGCCGAACTCGTTGATCTGGGTCAAACCAGCCAGGTAGGCGTTAGAAGGACCAGATCAGCGGGACGTAAAGAACGGCGGCGACGAAGAAGATGGCCACCATCGGGAGCCCCAGCTTCCAGTAGTCGCCGAAGCGGTATCCCCCCGCACCCAACACCATCATGTTGGCCGGTGTTGCGATCGGCGTCAGGAACGACGCAGCGGACGCCACCAACAGGCACATCAAACCCGGGCGTGCCGAGACGTCCAGCTGAGCGGCGGCCGAGACAGCAATCGGAATGACGATCAACACCGTTGCGGTGTTGCTGATCAGCTGACCGAAAACGACGGTGAGCACGAAGATCGCCACCAGCAGCATGGTCGGTCCTCCGTCACCCACGACGCCGACGATCAGGTCGGCCACCAGATCACCGGCGCCGGAGGTGGTGATCGCCACCGACATGGGGATCATGCCGGCCACTAGCAACACGGTGGTCCACGAGATCCGGCGGTAGGCCTGTTGAACCGAGACGGCACGCAAGATCACCATCGCCCCGGCGGCGAGCAGTGCCGCGACCACCGCAGGGACCAAACCCGTCGCAAGCAGCACCACCATCACGCCAAGTACGGCGATGGCGCTCCACGCCCGACGTCCGAGCGGCACGGCTTGGCGCCGGACGAGATCGGGCGCGTCAACGACCAGGACATCGGACTCAGCTACCCCCGTGTCGAGCGCCTCCCACGAGCCCTCGACCAGCATGACGTCACCGGCCTGCAGCACCGTGTCGTCGGTTCCACGGTCTGCCCCTTGACGATGGACGGCCAGCACGACCAGCGCCCCACCCCGCATAACCTGACCGGGGCGCACCGACTCACCCACCAGCTGCGCGCGGGGCGGCACGACTACCTCAGCGGCGCCGGAGTCTCGGCCGATCAACGACCCTTCCACCTCGCTGCGGCTTCGTACCGCCTCCACCGCCAACCCACGATCAGCGGCGAACGACGACACCGCGTCAGTGGGTCCGAGCACGGTAAGCCGATCGTCGAGTTCGAACTGGCCATCTGAGACCGGCCGCTGGGTGCGTCCGTCGAGCACCGTGATGAGCCGGATACCCGATACCTGGTGAAGCTCGTCGGACCCACGCGGTTGGCCAAGTAACGGTGCGCCGGCGGCAACCCGCAGGTGCACGAGGCCCTCTAGCCCGTACTGCCGCACGAGGGTCGATGCCTGCCGGCTGAGGTCAGGCGGGTTGCCCTCCCCATCCCGCTGCGGCAGGAGTCTCGAGCTCACAAACATCATTAACGTCAGGGATGCGACCACGATGGGTACCCCGACCAGGGCGAACTCAGCGAAGCCGAACCCGCCGACGCCTGCACCCTCCGCGGCCTCGGACACGATGACGTTGACCGGGCTACCGGTCAGCAGCAGCAACGACCCGGCGCTCCCGGCGAAGACCATCGGCAACAGCAACTCGGACGGCGCCAGGCCTTGGCGGATCGCCATGAGAACGGCCACGGGCAGCAGCGCCGCCACCGAACCGTTGAGGTTGATCAGCGCTGTAAGGGCCGCCGAGATGACCATGGCGTACAGCAGGGTGCGCCTCGCACTACCCGCGGTCTTGGAGACCAGCGACTGGCCCACCCATGCGGTGACACCGGTGGCGTCCAAACCCTCACTCACGACGAAGAGCGCGGCAATGAGAACGACCGTTGGGTCGCCGAAGCCACCCAACACGTCGTCGAGCGTTACGAGGCCGACGGCGTAGAGCACGAGTGCCGACCCAATGGCCACGATCTCAACCGGCAGCCGGTTCCAGATGAAGAGTACGACGACGACCGCCAGGACGACCAGCGTCAGCGTCGCGTCACTCATGGTCGACGGCTCCAAATATGTCGAGGCTGAGCGCACGCGACAAAAACGCCGCGGCCTCCTGCCCACGCACACTATTGCCTGCGTCATCGAGCCGCGGCGAGAAGACTCCGGGGTCGATCGGAATCGGTTGCCATCTAGAGTGCGCACCATGTCCAGGGAGCCCCGGCGCGCGCAACCTGAGGACGCCGATCGTTTCGCCGAGACATTCGGCACCGCCATGTATGACGACCCGATGATCCGATGGCCGCTGCCACAGGACGTTTCGTTGGAAAAGGTCATCGCCATGACCCGCCCCATCGTGGAGATGTACCTCGACGTTGAGTCGGCCTGGTTGCTGGCGGATGGCCTGGCCGTGGCGTCGTGGATCGCACCGAGTGCCGCGGCACGGTTCGACCAGTGGGAGCTACCGACCCGCGCTGCTATCGCGCCCTACACCGACGATGACGGTCAGCGGTACGGGAAGTTCTGGGACTGGCTCGCCGGTCATCTGCCGACTGAACCGTGTTGGTTCCTCGACCTGGTCGCCGTGCACCCGACGGTCCGCGGACGCGGTCTCGGCTCAACACTCGTCGAGCACGGACTGGCGCTGGCCAGGGCAGACGGTTTACCCGCGTTTCTGGAAACATCGCAACTGAGCAACGTCTCGTTCTACGGGCAGCTCGGCTTCAATGTGGTTGCCGAGGAACGTGCTCCCGGTAGCGGGCCCATGATCTGGTTCATGCGCACCTGATCGCGGACGCGACATCTACCATGGAGCCGTGACCGACATCGACTTCTCGCTCACCGCCTCACCCAGCCGGCGGTTGCCCGTGGCAACGCACGCGTCCGGTATGCGGATTTGGGACAGCGACGGCAACGAGTGGCTCGACGCGTGCGGCGGTGCGATGGTGATGAGTCTCGGGCACTGCCACCCACGGCTGGTCGAGGCTGCGCAGAAGCAACTTGAGAAGCTGACGTTCACGTACCGCTTCTCATTCTCCAATGAGCCGATGATCGAGCTGGCTGGCCTGATCCGCGAAATCGCACCGATGGACCGCGGGTGGGCCTTCTTCAACTCTTCGGGTTCTGAGTCAGTCGAGTCGGCCATCCACCTGGCGCTGCTGTACTGGCAGCACGTCGGCCAACCCGCCAAGACCGAGCTGATCTCCCGGTACCCGAGTTTTCATGGCTCGACGCTTGGGGCACTTGGGCTCTCAGGTTCGCGCTGGCGTCAAGGGTTCGAGCATGTGCTCGACGACAACCCCGTCGCCCAGGCCCCAAACTCTGACATCCGCTCAGATCGCACCCCCACCGAGGAGGCGACCTTCGGACTGCGCGAGATCGAAATCGCCCTGCGGGCCCGCGGTCCCGAGAACGTCGCTGCCGTTTTCCTGGAGCCGATCTCCGGTGCCAGCGCCGCCGCCGTCGTCCCGCCTGACGGGTACTTGGAGGGCGTACGCGCTCTCTGCGACAAGTACGACGTCCTGATGATCTGCGACGAGACGGTCACCGGGTTCGGGCGGACCGGCCAATGGTGGGCGGTCGACCACTGGGGCGTGCAACCGGACATCGTCAGCTACGCAAAGGGTGTCAGCAGCGGCGTGACCCCGTTCTCGGGTCTGGCCATGAGCGGAACCATTGCTGACGTGTTCGCCGCTGCACCAGAAGGCTTTCCCTACGGTCACACCTACTCCGGCAACCCGGTCGGTTGCGCCGTTGCCGCCGAGGTGATTCGCACCATCCGTGACGACGACCTGCTGGCGAACAGCACCGAGATGGGCAAACGCCTCAGCGCGGGCCTCATGGAAATCGCCGACCGGTCACCGCACATCGGCCAGGTGCGCGGACGCGGTCTGCTCCAGGGCCTCGAGCTGGTCACCGACAAAGAGTCGCTCGAACCACTTGCTGGCGCGTCATACCGACTCGCTGGCCTGGCTCGCGACCAGAACCTGATGATCTACTCCTGCCCCACACCTCTTGGTGAGCGGGTCATCGAGGCAGTGATGCTCGCGCCCCCGATCACCATCGACGAACGTGACATCGACGAGATCGTCAGCCGTCTCGGCGATGCAGTGGAAGCGCTCTCTCCGGTGAGCCCTCGCTAGGCTGCGTCCCTGCGAATTCTCGTGCTGGGCGCCGGATTCGGTGGGCTCGAACTCGCTACCTCCCTGTCAGAGCGGCATGGAGCCGCGATCGACGTGGTTCTCATCGACAAGGCAGAGGGCTTCACCTTCGGATTTGCCAAGCTGGACGTGATCTTCGGACGGGTGCAGCCGGCTGACGTTCGCCACTACTACAGCACGATCAACAAGCCGGGCGTGCGGTTCGTGCAAGCGGCCGTGGAAGCGATCGATCCTCGGACGCGCCGGGTGCAGAC
>JAJAYM010000187.1 GCA_027117675.1 Actinomycetes bacterium
GGTCAGCGGCGACAACGAGGTCGGCAGCGAGCGCGAGCTCGAAGCCGCCCCCCATCGCGAGCCCGTTGACGGCCGCGATGACGGGCTTGCCGATGTCGAAGAACTCGGTGAGCCCCGCGAACCCGCCAGGACTGTGCGCAGCGTCAACGGCCTCACCTTCGGCGGCCGCCTTGAGATCCCACCCGGCGCTGAAAAAGCGATCACCTGCACCGGTCAGTACGGCTGCACGCAGGGCAGCGTTGTCGCGCAGCTGGACGAAGGCGGCGTACAGCTGCATGCTCGTGGCCACATTGATCGCGTTCGCCTTTGGCACATCGAGAGTGACAAGCAATGTCTTGCCGCGCACCTCGGTGTGAACGGTCATCGGTTCTGTCCTTCCAGTGGACGCAACAGTGCACGCGAGATGATGTGCCGCTGGATCTCGCTGGTTCCGTCCCAGATCCGCTCGACGCGGGCGTCGCGCCACCACCGCTCGATCTTGTACTCGCGAACCAGACCCATGCCACCGAACACCTGGACGGCGCGGTCGGTCACGCGTCCCAAGGTCTCGGTCGCCATCAGCTTGGCCATCGCGACGTCGGTGTCCGTCACGGTGCCATCGTCGACGCGGGACGCGGCCTGGAGCGTCAGCAGCTGAGCCGCTTCGATCTCAAGCGCGCTGTCGGCCAGCTGGAAGCTGAGACCTTGGAATCGCCCGATCGGCTGTCCGAACTGCTCACGGCTGACCGCCCACGACAGTGCTTCCTCGAGCACCCGCTGCGCACGGCCGACCGAGTTGGCGGCCACCGCCAGGCGCGTGGCACCCAGCCACTGGCCCATCAGGTCGAACCCGCGTCCCTCTTCGCCGAGTAGCGCGGACGCCGGCAAGCGGACATC
The DNA here is from genome assembly GCA_027117675.1 of Actinomycetes bacterium. Lineage (GTDB taxonomy): Bacteria > Actinomycetota > Actinomycetes > JAHEKZ01 > JAHEKZ01 > JAHEKZ01. The sequence continues at coordinate 877 of JAJAYM010000187.1, forward strand.
GTCGAAGTGCAGTTCGCAGTGGTGGTAGCCCCGGTGCGAGACGCTCGGGGAGCCTTTGGTGATGGTGAGACCGGGCAGGTCGGAGTCGACGACGAAGGACGAGATCAGTTTGCGCGCACCGCGCGAGGACTGCTCTTCGCCGGTGGCCGCAAAGAGAATGATGAAGTCCGAGATGTCGGCATGGCTGATGAAGTGTTTCGTGCCGTTGATCACCCAGTCGTCGCCGTCGCGTCGCGCCGCTGTGGTCATGCCACGAACGTCCGAGCCGGCCTCCGGCTCGGTGATCGCCAAGCATTCCTGCTTCTCACCGCGAACGGTCGGAAGCAGATACTTGTCGACCTGCTCGCCCGCGCACCCCATCAGGATGCGACTGGGGCGCGCCACGAAGTGGTGCAGCGCGAACGACGTGCGACCCAGCTCGCGCTCGACGAGCGCCAGTGAAACGGCGTCCAACCCAGCCCCACCGACATCCTCAGGCATGTTCGCTGCGTACAACCCGGCGGCCAGCGCCTTGCTGCGGATCGACTGCGCAAGTTCGGGAGTGACCTCGTCCAGCTGCTCAACCTCGTCCTCGTACGGCACGAGCTCGCGCTCGACGAACTGGCGAACGGTCTCGACGATCGCGCGCTGCTCATCGGTCAGGCCGAAGTCCATGCTGCTCTCCTTCAGTCGGTGGGCTTGCGAGGTGGCAGGCCCATGACGTGGCCAACGTAGTCGGGTATGGGCAGCACGGCATGCGCTGACGCGATGGCAGCCAGGCGTTCGTAGAGGTGGTCGGGCAGCGGGGCCACCTTGCCGGCTGCCATGTCGACGTGCAGCAGCATCTGCTCAGCGGTCGCGACGGCCTGGCCGGTATCTGCTGCCAACACTTCGTGGACGATGTGGACGCGCTTACGGTCGACGCCGAGCACCTGCAACGTAAAGATCAGCCGGTCACCCTCGTCGCACTCTCGAAGGTGATGCAAGTGCGTTTCTGCGGTGTAGAGCGACCCGCCGTTGGCGCGATATTCCTCGTCGATGCCGAAGTAGCGGAAGAATGCGTCTGCATTGTCACCGACAACGAGCAGGTAGCTGGACTCGCTCATGTGCCCGTTGTAGTCGCACCAGGCGCGGACGACGGTCGTGTCGTGCAGCCGGAGCGGTGCGGCGATCGAGGCGTCGGTGTCCCAGCCTTGAGAGAGGTTTCCTTCATTCGGAGTCGTGACCCGCGGCTCGGTGTTCGCGTTGTCAGTCATCGGCGTCCTTCCGCTCGGCACGCTGCTCGTGGCACGATCTGCAGGTGACCAGTGAAACCGTAGTGAGCACCCCGTACGTCGCCTTCTCGTGTGGCGTCCCCGCATCGTCGATCGACTACAACGGGCACCTGAACGATGCGGCCTACGCGCAGGTCCTGACTGATGCGAACGAAATGTTCCTGGACGCGCTCGGGCTGAGCGCCACCTACCGCGAGAACACCGGCGGCGCCATGTACACCGTCGAGATCACCTTGAAGTTCTTGCACGTAGTGAACGCAGGCGACGTAGTGCGTGCCGAGTCGTGGGTGACGTCGGCCGACTCCAAGCGCCTGAGGGTGGCTACCACCCTTTTGGTCGGCGAGACGCCCGTCGCGTCCGGTGACTCGCTCTACCTGCACGTCGACACTGCGACGGGCAAAGTCAGCCCGTTCCCCGACGACCGGGCCGAGCTGCTCGCGCGCATGCAGAATGCTCACGAGGAGGCGTCGGCTCCGCGTTGAGCCAGACTGGTCTCGTACTCCTTGAGCACGGCGCCCGCCGCGTAGTTGCGACCGCGCAGCCCCTGCAGAACCCCGACTAGACAGTCGTCTCGGAGGCGCTCGAGCTCGCGGACGTCGGCGCCAGCGGCTTGGGCGTCTGACTGCTGCTCGATGCGGTCAAGCAGCTCGTCGGTGAGCTCGGGGACGTCGGTCAGCTTGCTCCATGGCCACTGCAGCGCCGGACCGAACTGCTCCATGAAGTGCCGCATGCCGCCCTCGCCACCAGCAATCCGGTAGGTGAGCATCGTGCCCATGGACGCCCACCTCAGCCCGGCGCCGTAGCGAATGGCGTCGTCGACCTGTTCGACGGTGGCGACGCCATCGTTCACGAGCCACAGCGCCTCGCGCCACAGCGCCTCGAGCAGGCGGTCGGCCACGAAGCCGTCGATCTCGTGCTGCAGCACGAGCGGCTTCATGCCCATAGACCGGTAGATCGCGGCGGCGCGCGCGACGACGTCCGCCGACGTGGCCTTGCCAGGGCAGACCTCTACCAGCGGAAGCAGGTAAACGGGATTGAACGGGTGTCCCACCACGAGTCGCTCGGGATGCGTCATGTCGCTCTGCAACAGCGTGGGCAAGATGCCCGACGTCGAGCTGCCAAAGATCACGTCGGGGCCAGCTGCCTCGCTGGCGGCCGAAAGCAGCGACCGCTTGATCTGCTCGTTCTCTGGTGCGCTCTCTTGCACGAACTGAACGTCGGTCGCGGCATCCTGCGGCGTCGCTGCCCGGGTGAGCGAGCCACGCTTCGGCAGTGGAGCATCGGTAAGCGCCGTCCAGGCGCGGCGGGCGTTGGCTAGCATCTCATCGACTTTGCGCTCTGCGTCTGGGTCGGGGTCGAAGAGCTGGACGTCGATCCCGTTGATCAGGAACCGGGCCGCCCACCCGCCGCCGATGACCCCGCCGCCCAGCAGTCCGGCCGTGGTCACGCCCAGCTGCTGGGGCGACTGCATGGCACCGGACGTTGTGGCGTCAGCCATGCTTGACCAGGCTTAACTTGTCGCGCACTTCGGCGGGAGACATGACGCGCACGTTCATCGCCTCGAGCAGCGTCTTGGCGCGACCGACGAGGTCGCCGTTGGAGGCGAGCACGCCCTTGGACAAGTACAGGTTGTCTTCGAGGCCGACGCGGACGTTGGCACCGACCAGCGGTGCGAGTGCGGCGTAGGGCAGCTGAAACCGGCCGATCGAGAACATCGAGTAGACCGAGCCGGCCGGCATGTTGTTGATCATCGACTGCAGGGTGAGCACGTCGTTGGGCGCGCCGTAGGGGATCCCCATGCAGAGCTGGATCATCGCCGGGTCGTCGATCAGGCCCTCCTTGACAAGCTCGTTCAGCAACACGAGATCGCCGGTGTCAAAGATCTCAACTTCTGGTTTCACGCCAAGATCCTTGATCCCCTGCGCCATCGCTCGCACCATGCCCGGCGTGTTCACCATGATGTAGTCGCCACCCGCGGCGAAGTTCATGGTGCCGGCGTCCAGCGTGCAGATCTCGGGCTTGAGCTCGACGACGTGCTGCAGCCGTTCGGTGACCGATGCCATGTCGGTGCCGGCGGTTTCGGGGGGAAGGGGAGTGTCGACTCCGCCGAGAACGAGGTCTCCACCCATGCCGGTGGTGAGGTTGATGACGACGTCGACTTGAGAGTCGCGGATCCGCTCGACCGTTTCGCGAAAGAGTTCAGGACGCCGTGAGCCCTTCCCCGTCTCGGGGTCGCGCACATGGACGTGCACGACGGCGGCGCCAGCCTGAGCGGCCTCGATCGCCGATGCCGCAATCTGTTCGGGCGTGACGGGGACCTTGTCGCTGATCCCGGTCGAGTCGCCGGAGCCGGTGAGGGCGCAGGTGATGAAAGCGGATGACTGCAGGGGGAGCGACATGACGACCTCCGAGGCGTGGGAAGTGAGGCAGGCGGCGGATAAACGGTCGTTCTATTGCACTATGTGAACAACCGTCTACTATCGTGCGACAACGCTAGAAGCCGCAACGAGGGGCTGTCAAGGAGTTCGCGATGAATCCACCCGGAGATTCCACGGCACGGTCCGGGCCGGCCCAGTCGGTGCAGTCGGTCGACCGAGCCCTTGACCTGCTGGCTGCCGTGGCCGCTAGTGAACAGGCACCCAGCGTCGCCGACCTTGCCGAACGTTGCAGCATCAACCGCAGTACCGCTTGGCGGCTGCTTGCGACCTTGGAAGCGCACGGCATGGTGGAGCGTGCGTCCACGTCCAGCGGCTACCGCGTCGGCTACGGAGCTGTGCGCCTTGGCGCTGCTGCCGACGAGGCGTCCGTCGTCCGGCGGGTGCGTCCGGTGCTTGAAGATCTCTCCGCGGCAACGGGCGAGACGGTCAGCTTGGCGCTGGTCAAGAC
>JAJAYM010000188.1 GCA_027117675.1 Actinomycetes bacterium
AGGCGATGCGTCGCTACCGCTGGCTGGTGATCTCCGGCTTCGCACTTGTGCCGTTCGCTTTTCTACTCGGCGGGCCAGGGTTGCTGCTTGTGTTTGGGTGCAGCTGGCTGTTTCGGTCGCAGGTGCGCGTACCGGGCTTCTCGGGGCCAGACTCAGTCGTGTGGCGCGCCACGCGCCAGCTTCGGCTGGATCCGGGGTCTGGGGTTGCCACCGCTGGCAATCCAGACAGAGGTTGGATTGCACTGGCCGTCATAGGCGGCGGTGTCATAGGCAGCTTGATAGGTGCGCTCCTCATGCCCCTGGTTCAGGGGCTCGGCGATTGGGCCGTCGTTGGCGCCTGGCTGGGTCCACTTGTGCTCTGCGCGGGCTTTGCCTATCAGGCAGCCAGCCGATGGTCGCGGTCCCGGCAGCGGCGCGCCCGTCTCATGACGCGCAAGGAGTTCACCCGCAAGGAGGCCGCCAACATCGGCCCCTGCCAGTGTTGGAACACCACAGCACTGGCCGACGAAGTAGCCGACGCGTACACCAAGCGCCATCTCCTGGATTCGGGATTCGACGTGAACGCCGCAAACATGACTACGGCATTCGGAAGGCGGGTGCGACTTCTTCGCTGCCCGTCTCTTGGGACGATCTGGCTGTCTGCTGATCTGACCGCAGAGGGCGCGTCCCTTCTCATGCGCGGGGATGGCGGGACGGCGGAGTCCGCCGGTGACGCGGAGGTCGGTTTCTACCTGTAGCGAGTTGGCGAGATAGCGGCGAGGGGCTAGCCCGGATCGTTCACGGGTTTTGGGGGTGATTGGCGTGTAGATGCACGGAAGTGCCTGTCCTGCTTGGGAAACTTGGTCTGCTGAAAGGTCCAAGCTACTCAAGTGGAAGGCACTCCGTAGGTGAAGCGTACTTCGTGGTCGGCTGGGTTGTCTGTTTCTGCTGATGGGACCGGTGTGGTGTCGCATGTCGGGTCGGTCGCGGTCCGCATGTTGGCCGACAAGGTCGGTTTGACGTCGGCTCTTTCGACGGCTTTGTCTCGCCGGTCGTTCACCCCCGTGCATGACCGCGGTCAGGTGCTGGTCGATGTGGCGGTGCTGCTGGCCGATGGTGGCCAAGCGATCGGCGACATTGACGTGTTGCGCCACCAAGACCAGGTCTTGGGTCCGGTCGCTTCGGCGCCGACGGTGTGGCGGGCCCTGGACGAGTTGACCCCGGCCGGATTGAAACAGGTCGCGGTGGCCAGGGCGCGGACCCGTCGCCACGTCTGGTCCCAGCTGCGCCAAGTCCCGGTGTCGAAGGTTGCTGACACCGATCTGGGTGAGACCATCGTGCTCGACATTGATGCCACCTTGGTGGCCGCGCACTCAGAGAAGGAATCAGCGAGGCCGACGTTTAAGGGTGGGTTCGGTTTCCACCCGATCGGTGTCTGGTGTGACAACACCGAAGAGATGCTCGCGGTCACGTTGCGGCCCGGTAACGCCGGCTCGAACACCGCGGTCGACCACATTGAGGTGTTGACCGCTGCGATCGCGCAGATCCCCGCCAAACATCGCCGGAAGCTGCTGGTCCGTGCTGATGGTGCCGGGTCCTCCCGCCGACTGCTGTCCTGGCTGAGCGATCACAACCAGATCCGTGGGCGCAGCATGGAGTTCTCCGTCGGGTTCGCGGTCACCGAACCAGTCCGTGAGGCGATCGCGCTGGTCCCCGAACAGGTATGGGCCCCAGCAGTCGCTGCTGACGGTGGCCCCCGTGAACACGGTGACGTCGCCGAGATCACCGACCTCCTCGACTTGCCTGACTACCCACCGGGGATGCGGGTCATCGTCCGTCGCGAGCACCCCCACCCCGGCGCGCAACTGTCACTGTTCGAACACCGCGACGGGTGGCGTTACCAAACATTCGCCACCAACACCGGTGTCGGACAGCTCGCGTTCCTGGAGGCCCGGCACCGCGCCCACGCCCGCGTTGAGGACCGCATCCGACACGCCAAAGACTCCGGCCTGGGCCGGCTGCCCTCTCGAGAGTTCGCGATCAACACCGCCTGGTGTGTGGCCACCGCGATCGCCGCAGACCTGATCGCTTGGACCCGACTACTAGCCCTAGACGGCGCCCTAGCCACCGCCGAACCCAAAGCGTTGCGCTACCGACTGCTGCACGTTCCCGCCCGACTCATCCACACCGGCCGGCGGCGACACCTACGAATCCCAAAAACCTGGCCCTGGGCGAACCAGCTCGCCGCCATCTTCGCCCGCATCGCGGCGATCCCCGCACCCGGCTGACCGGGCAACACCACCTGACCGCCCGCAACCAAGGACCCCGGAGACCACCCCACCCGACCACGTCGGGAACACCGTCACGCCCCCACGACAACAATCCTCAACGACCCTCAACGATCAACCCCATGAAAGACCGGGGCTAGGAGCTGAAAATACAGCGCAAAATATCCCGTCGACGACCAACTTTCAGAAGCGGCAAGGGCAGAGACATCGGCTCGCTCCCCCAACGTTCCTCATGAGATGTCCAAGTCGATTAAGGGCGGCCGCGTGATGACCTTTGGCCAACATGCAGCCAAGCACCATGTCTTGGTCGAGTTCGGCCTGATCAGGCAAACCACTGAGCACACCGAGAGCCTGCGTCTGACCGAAACCGCGGGTCCAACCGTTGTTGCCGTAGAAATGGAGCCGCTCTAGCCCGTCACGCAGAACCTCACTTCGGTTGTCTGGTGTTCCTCGACCCGTGACAAGATCAATTGCCTGAACCTCCGTCGCCCACCCGTGCATGCGCCATGACTGACTTTCGACAACCACCAGACCGTAATCACGGGCGTGCAGGGAAGCGACCTCAAAGGCGCGGTAATCAGGGACGTAGGCCAGCGATGGGCCACGCTCGCCGAATCGCAGACGACTCGTGGGGGTAGTTGCCGTGTACCTGCTCGCGAGTTGCCGAAGTATTTCGGGGCCGGAGTGCCACTGTGTTTGAGTCGGCGTGACTAATATTGGTGATCCGCCCGCGCTACCGACTTGCTCCAAGACCCCATCGACCGCCCTCTGCGCAGCTTCATCCCACGATCTTTCGGGGTCATCATCTGGCACCCAAGCAGCGGCGAAAACCTCGGACTTGATCATGGCGCCAACCGTAGCCCCCGCCTCTGACAACCCGATCACGCCAGCCCGAACTCGACAGGTGGTGAACTCCTAGTGGAGCCTGCTGGGCCGAATCAGGACGTCCGTGATGTCTTGAGACATCACACGGCGCCCCCGGCACGATTCGAACGTGCGGCCAACTGCTTAAACATCAACCTCTTTTCGTCCCTGGCACACGCCAGGGACGTCATCGCCGACTGGAAGGACGAATACAACCACCACGGCCGACACTCATCGCTGGGCTACCGAACACCAGCCCGATACGCTGCCGCCTGCACGCACCAAAGAACGACTCTCATACACCGTGGATCAGTTCACGGTGTCCCGTCATCAGTCCTGCCTCGCGGCGACCTTGCCGGTACCTTGTCCGACCCTTGGTGGCACCCATGCGATTTCGCGCATAGTGCAAGGTCAGGCTCAGAGACGACGTCAGATTCGACCTGACGACCCACCGTCTAAGTAGCGGTCCGTAACGGCCAAGGTGTTGGCTCCTGACACCTCACGATCCCAGGATCATGCCCTCTGTGTCGTTGGCAGCAATCTCGGTCACCGATGAATCGTCGCTGGCGCTGACGAGGCTGGGCAACGTGGTGTTGCCCGCTAGTAGTTCCTCCGCGTCTTCTGGGGGGAGCAGCGGGAGGGTGAGCTCCCCGTCAACGATCGGAGCCATGAGTGTCCCACCGGTCAAGCCAAACTTGTCCGTCTCGTTAGGCAAACTTGGCATCCCGGACAAGAAGAAGACGGTGTCGGGCAAGGACTCCAGTCCCAGCTTGAAGTCCTCAAAGGAATCCCCGGGGTAGAGGGGGAGACGAACAGTTGCCGAGTCGACAACGGCCGTCGGCGGCTCCTCGCCTACGGTTTCTCCAGGTGCCGTAGCAAGTACGTCGGTGACGTCGACCGTGGCATCTATCGTGCACCAAAGGGCACGGTCATCGCCGAAGGGAATTTGCGTGCCCGACGGAGCATCACCATCGGGCATGTAGTAACAGTGCCCCTTCTCCACGGCAGAAATGTTTCCGACGACAGCAACCCCAGCGATACTCTTGGCCGGTTCTCCGTCCCCAACCGCGGTGTATTGGTGGTTCGGCAGAACGTCGGCCAAGGTGTCATAGGGAGTCATCATTTGTGTGGCTCCGGACTGAACTGCTCTGACCGAGTTGAAGAAATCTTCCTGGGCTTCAAGCGCGGAATGCTGCTCTTGAGAACTGCACGCGGCGAGACCGAGCGTCGACGCAACGAGCCCTGTCAAGACAATGGCGAGGCGACTCATTGGGCTCCCTCAGTAGTTGTTGTTGAGATGGTTACGGTCATGGTCGGTGTAGTTCGCGTAATAGTGATCATTGTCCATGCACCCGTCGCCTCCAGATCCGGCTACCTGGCGATGCTTGCTGGAAGGCACTCCGTAGGTGAAGCGTACTTCGTGGTCGGCTGGGTTGTCTGTTTCTGCTGATGG
>JAJAYM010000189.1 GCA_027117675.1 Actinomycetes bacterium
CTCCGAAGCCCATACCCGCCGACTGGTAGCCCAACTCCAACGCCTCGGACACACCGTCGCCCTCGACCCCGTCGCCTGACAAGAGCACCAGCCGAGGGACCAGTCAGCACCAAACCATCCGGGCTCCGCCCGGAGCTGCCGCGCGTCCACGAACGTTCATTCACGGGTCAGTCAGCGCCACTCATGATCTTGAAAGTCGATCGCGTCCTACTCGTCGAACAGATCGTCCAGGACGGCTGTGATCTCGCCGCTGCCGATCGTTCGTGAGTACCAGACGCCGAACTGCGCCGCCTCGTGTACGTGCAAGCGCGCCGCGTCGTCCCAGAAGTTGAGGAGCACCTCACGGCCGACGTCCCCCCGGGCCAGGGGAACTTCGCCGGGGGTAGTGACCAAAGCACCGAGCGAGATCAAGTTGGGCTGATCTACGCCGTCGCCCGGGAACTGGAACAGCAGCGACTTGCTTCCTGAGGCCAGGGCAGCCCAGGCGCCGGCAAGGTCAGGATCATCAACGATGCTGAGCCGCGCCCGAGCTCGAATGCCCATCGTCATGGGATGAGCCCATGGACGAGAACATCGAAGAAGTCACCCAAGTCGCCGCGGAAGAACAGCCCGGGACCCTCCGACCCTGCCTCCATGCCTTCAGCCGAACCGAGCGCGCTCGTCGGCACCGAGCCAGAGGTCAGGTAGTTCGGCGCCCCGAACGCGGGAGACTTGTTCATCATCTGGCCGTACTGCTCCGCCTGCCCGCGAGTCTTGAAGAAGTACTTCCCCTGCAGGCCAGGTGCGTTCCGATAGCCGCTAGTCGCGGCGATGTCGTCTGCTTCCCCCTGGCCGACAGCGCGCCACAGGGTGGTCGTCTCGCCGCCTCCTGCTTCTGCGGCAACAGCGGCGCCCCGGTAGCTGGCAGAGACCGCCACTTCGGGCTGAGAACCGGCGAGTGTCGGTCCCGATGGGGCGCAGGCCAACGAGAGGGTCCCGGGTGCCTCCAGCGAAGGTGAAACGACGGCGCCGTAGCTGTAGGTGGCAACGTCCTAGACGTAGGCATGGGCGGAGGTCAGCCGTACGGCGCCTGCCACCCGGTCGGCTTGCCCCACTGATGACGGTCGGGTCTTTGCCTCAGCGTCACGATCCAGCGAGACCGAGAGTGGCGGCAGTTGTGCAGGCTGCGACAAGTGCAGAAAACCGTCGTAGGCGTAGGACGAGGCAGCCGTGGAGCCAGTGGCACTGATGGCGGCACTTGCGGCCGCTGGCTGCGCGGCAAGCAGCAATGAGCCGAGCAAGGCTGTCATGAGGGCGAGAAGAGCGATCATGCGCCGTGCAACCGACGCTGCCTTCCTGGCTGCCGACACGCTCAGGTCCTCTGCTCGGGAGAGTCAGTCACCTCGAGAATCACGGCCCGGGCGACCACCGCCGGCCCCTCCATGACCAAGACCTCAGCCCCGACGTGGAGGAACTGTCGCGCCAAGTCGCGGGCGAGGAAATCAACCTTGTACGTCCCTGGTCCCTTGCCTCCCGTGGGAGCCGCCTGAAGGAGGATGCTCAGGGCATCGCCAGCAGCCGGCCAGCCAGGTTGAACCTCGGAATCGCCTCCCAGCGGGAAGACGCAAGTGGCGGCGTACACGGGAGCCGTTGGCGGTCCGGATTTGCGACCGCCTTCCTCGGCTGTCAGCCACGCCACTCTGGCGAAGGCCATTGGGTCCTCGATTGCCTCGATCACGACCACGCCCTGATGCCATCCATGAGCTGGTTGATCAGGTCAAGCTGCCCTCCGTTGGCATAGACAGCCGGGCCGACCCCGTCAAGCTTGCCTTGGCGCAGGAAGAGTTGGTCGGCCAAGGACTTGGGGATGCGGGTCTCAACCGTGAGGGCGTCACCGCCATGGAGAAGCTGGCCCCACTGCGCCGCATGCTCACCACTCGTCGCGAAGAACTTGCCCTCCATGTGACCTGGAGCCGTGCTGAACCTGCCGGTTGACGCGATCGAGTCGAACTCGGCGGCGTCCACACTCCGGAAGAGCTGGACGGTCTCACCGCCTCCGGTTTCTGCGGCAACACCGAAGTCCCCAAGACGGAGAGGTGCCACCTCGACCGAGGGCGATCTCTCGCGGTTCGGACCAGTCAGCATGCCGGTCAGCCAGAGACCTGTCATGGTCCCGTGCGCCACCGAAGCCGCCAGGTCGTAGGTATAGGTGGTCGCCGTGGGCTTTGGCGAGGACGCAGCAATGGTCGGGGCGATGGCGCCGAACACGATTCCTACCAAGGCCAGGAACAGCCCGATGATCGACGTGAGCAGCCGAAAGGGACGGGTCAAGGTCACGACGCAAACGCCCATTCGGACTACTCGCTCTCGCGGGTGTGGTCCACAATTGTGACGGCACCCGTCCCGGGCTGGGCCCACGGAAGCTTGCCCGCTGCCGCAAGCGCGGAGTTCGCCGAAGCTAGGGCTGACGCCGCCTCACCGCTCGACTCGGCACCCTCCAGGACTACAACGAAAGCCCCGCCCTGACTTCGCCACCGGTCGACGATGTTGGGGAGCATGCGGGCGAATGGCGCGACAACCTCAGGCGCTTGATCCATTCCCGTGACGATGACTAGATAGCCTGCCGGGTTGCCAAACCATTCGAGATCTGAGATCAGGTCGATGGCCGCGTCGAGCCCCCGCGTCTCGTGAGGAAACATGAAGGTTTGAGCCAATAGTTCGGCTAGGGCGTCCCGATCGTGGACCCCGGCAAGGTCCACGCGGATGACGCTCGCCCCTCCAGCGCGGGCGTCGTACTCCAGGCGTTGCGCCAGAGGTTCACCGACACCGAGGTGTACCGCGAATGGCTCGCCAGTCCACGACGTTTGGCTCATGGTCCTATCCGGACGGGCGGATTGACATGATCCCAGTAGAAGATCGCATCGGGGTTCGCGGGATCGCCCGAGATGATCACCCGGTCGGCGCCCCGCTTGGCCCCCGACTGCGCGGCCGTCCACTCTGTGTAGTGGCCGCCTTGCGGGAGCAAACCATCCGAGTTGTCGTAGACCTTGCCATCATGACCCGGGAACCGAATCTTGCCTGACGCGGCTCGCTGGATTGCGTCGTCCACGTTCGCTCGAATGGCAGGCGATAGGGCGTCGACACTCGTTTCTGCGGCAACACCGGTAGCCACCACGATCCGCGGCTGCAGGACGGTCTTCCCTAGCCGCTGACCTGCACCGATGTCCGTCGAGACCCCGACGGAGTTGATCATGACGGGCGTTGAGGCCCCGACGCCGTTTTGGGCTGCGGCCGGGACCGCCCCGACGAGGATGCCGGCGAGCAGGAGGGCGAGGCCGACCAGGGCGGCAAACAGCCCGCGGACAGTGCGGAGCGGCCGCGGGAGGGCGCCAGCAGGGTCTGTCATGGTGACGTGCAGTCTGTCAGCCGGTTGTTGAACGCGACGGGGAGTGTGCGCGTCGCTGCCATCCTCACGGCCTCGCGATCGCGAACCAACCCGGCCGTACCTCTTCGAAACGGGCATCGCGGCGGGCTGCTTCGACGAGAGCACTCTCAGGAAGTCCACTGGCACCGAGCGAGCGGGCGAATCGCTGCAAC
>JAJAYM010000190.1 GCA_027117675.1 Actinomycetes bacterium
CCTCCGGCGTTTGACGACCCGCGTGTTCGGCGTCCTGATGAGCCTGCAACCCGTCGCAGCTTCACTGGCCGGGTTACTCATTCTTGGCCAGCGTCTCGGCGTGCAGGAACTGGTGGCACTTGCAATGGTGACAGCAGCAAGCGCTGGCGTCACCCTGGCCAACAAGGACGCAACCCCACCTAAGGAGCCACTGTGAGCTGGAACCGGTCCGACATCCCCGATCAGACTGGACGTATTGCCGTTGTCACAGGTGCCAACGGTGGGCTTGGCCTTGAGGCGGCGGAGGCGCTGGCCGCAGCTGGCGCGCACGTCATCATGGCCGCACGCAGTCCCACCAAGACTGAGGCTGCGGTGGCGCGCATCCGGGCCGCTGTGCCTGATGCGGCACTAGAGGTTGTCCCACTCGACCTCGCTTCGCAAGGCTCGGTGCGGGCGGCTTCCGACATGATCACGGCAGGGCACGATCGGATCGACCTGCTGATGAACAACGCAGGAGTGATGGCGATACCCCAGTCACGCACTGACGACGGTTTTGAGACTCAGCTGGCGGTGAACCACCTGGGCCACTTCGCTTTGACCGGGCTCCTTCTTCCGTCCTTGCTGAACGCGCCGGCTCCGCGAGTCGTGACCGTGACGAGTACCGCTCACCATTTCGGACGGCGGATCGACCCGTCGAACCCCAATCTCGAGGGCTCCTACAGCCCGTTCGGCGCCTACGGACAGTCGAAGTTGGCGAACTTTCACTTCGGTCTCGGCCTGCAGCGGCGCTTCGAGGACGCGAAGGTCTACGCATCAAGCTTGTTGGCGCATCCGGGACTGACGCGGACCGACCTGCAGACCCTGAGCGTGACGGCTTCGGACGGAGGCTCCACTCAACGGTTCTGGGAGTGGGTGTCGCGGACGACGGGGATGACCCCGGCCCAGGGTGCGTTGTCGCAGCTGCGTGCGGCGACTGATCCCCAGGCCCGCGGCGGTGACTTTTTCGGCCCGGCCTGGGTCAACGCCGGCCCACCGGTCCGCAAGCCCGTGCTCCGGCGTTACCGGCTGGACGACGCTGTTGACACCCTGTGGGCATTCTCGGAGAAGGCGACGGGTGTCACCTTCCAGATGTAGGTGACGAAGTCAGCGCGCTGGGGGTGCCAGGTAGGCTGTGCGACCCCACTTCTTGGGGAAGCACCGGACCGAGGGGCGCAGTGACCAGCAGCGAGACCGACGCTGAGTAGCGGCATGTCGACGTCCTGTACTCCAGGCTCGACCTCCTGCGCGCGCGCACTGACCGCGAGCTGCGCGAGGTACGTCGGGCTGGCGCTAGTGGCACTCCGCAGGCCAGGTCAGAGCGCGATGCCTTCGCCACCCTTTACGAAGACCGGCTGGTGCAGCTGTCGGGGGTCGAGGAGCGACTCTGTTTCGGTCGACTGGACATGTCTGACCGGTCCGTCCGGTACATCGGACGGCTGGGTCTGTTCAACGACGACCAGTCACAGCTGCTGGTCGACTGGCGTGCGCCGGCATCACGCGACTTTTACCAGGCCACGTCCCTGCGCCCCGGTGATGTTGTGCGCCGCCGCCACGTGGAGACGCACAGTCGCTTAGTCACCGCGATCTACGACGACGTGCTCGACCTCGACACGTTTGAGGCACGTCCTGACCTCGTGACCCACACGTCCGAGACGACGAGCCTCACGACCGATGGCGCACTGCTCGCCGCCCTCAACGCTCATCGCACTGGGCGGATGGGTGACATCGTCGCGACCATCCAGAGCGAGCAGGACGAAATCGTCAGGGCGCCGCTCGCAGGGATGCTCGTGGTTCAAGGTGGTCCCGGCACAGGCAAGACCGCTGTTGCACTGCACCGTGCCGCCTACCTGCTCTACACCTACCGCGAACGGCTGGAGTCGCGCGGCGTCCTGCTCGTTGGCCCGAGCCCGGTCTTTTTGCGCTACATCTCCCAGGTGCTGCCATCGCTCGGTGAGACGGGCGTGGTCACGGCGACGACAGCCGAACTCTTCCCCGGCGTCACGGTGACCGAAGAGGACGACGAAGACACCGCCGCGTTAAAGGGGTCGTTGAAGATGGTGGACGTGCTCCACCGAGCCGTTCGGCAGCGCGTCCGCATCCCGGCGCACGAACGGTCGCTCCGGGTCGAGGGTGTGACGGTGCCGCTTCGGCCGCGGGTCATGCGCTCGGCGGCGGAGTCCGCACGCCGGCACGGGCGCGCGCACAACGCTGCGCGTGCTGTCTTCGTCAAGACGATGCTCGCGCACTTGGTCGACCTCTACGCCAACGCGACGGGGAACTCGCCAGACACTGTTGACCGTAGTGACGTCGAGTCCATCCTGCGCGACTCTCGTGACGTTCGACGTGAACTCAACGTGGCGTGGCCACCGCTCGCAGCCGAACAGGTTCTCGCTGACCTCTTCGCGAGCCCCGAGCTTGTGTTCGACGCGACGCCCGGCTGGACGAACGACGACCGTGTGCTGTTGCTGCGCAGCCGAGGAGTTGGCTGGACCACCGGCGATGTCGCCCTGCTCGACGAGATCGCCGAGCTAATCGGTGTCGACGACGAGGTCGCCGTCGAAGAGAGCCATGGCGGACAGCGCGTCGCAGCTGACGAACTACGGCATGCGCGCGAGGTGCTCGAGTCGATGGGTGGGCCGGCCGCCGACCTCGTGTCGGCCGAGGCGCTCGCGTCGAGGTTTGTCGAGGCGGGCCAGACCTTCACCGTTGCCGAACGGGCATTCGCCGACCGTGCGTGGACCTACGGCCACGTCATCGTTGACGAAGCACAAGAACTCAGCCCGATGATGTGGCGGCTGCTGCTGCGTCGATGCCCGAACAGGTCGTTCACCATCGTTGGCGACATGGCCCAGGCGACGGGTCCGGCGGTCTCACCCTCCTGGTCCGCTGCGCTGGGTCCGCACGTTGGTGAGGCGTGGAGCCGGTACGACCTCACCATCAACTACCGGACGCCGGCTCAGGTGATGACGAGCGCCAGCGCCATGCTCTCCGCGGCGGGTTTCGCTACCACTGCTCCCACCTCGGTCCGCGAGGGAGAGGCGCCGGTCGCGGTTCTCATCGACGATCTCTCTTCAGTGGCCAAGGGGGTGGCCAAGGTGGTGGCCGAGCAGGTGAGCAGGCTCGAAGGAGGCCGGCTGGCCGTGGTAGCCCCGAGAGCAGCGCTGACC
>JAJAYM010000191.1 GCA_027117675.1 Actinomycetes bacterium
ATCGCGTTGGGGAGAGACTCAGCGACGGTGCCCTCAATCTCGATGGCACCTTCTTTCTTGGCCATGGTTCCTTTCGCACCCTCACGGGCGTTCACCTCGGGGATCCGTACAGATCTCTCGAACTTCCTTGAGTTGTCGGCCCTCCACACCGTTCGCGCGCCAGCCCCAGCCGCGGGGCGTGGCGAAACAGCGGCTTCAAGCCGACAAGCACAGGAGTCTACGGGAGAGGGGGCGTCGAAGGCCAATCTGGCCCCCCACGGCCCCTCCCGGAGGACGACCTACTGAAGGTGCTCCAGGGCTGGAACGTCATCGTCGCCGTGGCTGTGCTTGGCTCGCTCGGCCAGGTCGTGGACATAGGCACGCTTGGCGACCACCACGGTCACGACGATGGCGGCGGCCAGCATCGTCCATCCAAACAGTGCAGGGATCCCGCCCAGCGCCAGCAGGATGACCTGGCTGTTCACGATGATGATCAAGCCGCCCACCAAGGTGCCCATGACGTGGTGGGGTAGGCGTCCGGCCAAGCGGGCAGCGAAGGGGGCGACGATCACGCCTCCGACGATCAGTCCGAGAACGGCAACCCACGGCATTTCGTCCTCGAGGTGCTCCGCGCCGGTGAGGAAGCCCGCCGAGGCCGACAGCGCAACGACGAACTCAGCCGCGTTGACGCTGCCGACGACCTTGGCCGGAGGGAACTTGGTGACGGTCATCAGTGACGGCGTCACCACCGGACCCCAGCCTCCACCGCCAGTGGCATCGACGAACCCGCCGAGCGCGCCGATCGGCGACAGCCACCTGGCCTTGTGGCCGCCGCGGGGTGCTGGGATCAGCCGGTAGTTGAACCCGAACCGAACGAAGATCACCAGACCGAAGAAGAACAGCAGAGCCGCCATCCAGGCCTTCGCGGTGGCCAGGCTCAAGTTGACGAGCACAACAGCACCGATGAAAGCGGTGATCGCCCCCGGAACGGCGACCCGAACAAAGGTGCCAACGTCGACGTTCCCTTGCCGCCAGTGAGAGATCCCGCTGACGAAGGTGGTGGGGATCTTGGCCGCGTGGGTGGCCGCCGAGGCAGCGGCTGCGCTTACGCCCATGTAGAGCAGGATCGTGGCGGACGTGACACCGAATCCCATTCCCAGGGTGCCATCCACCATCTGGGCAGCTCCGCCGGCGAGGGCGAATGCAGCGAAGAACCACATAGTTCACACCTTTTCCCAGTGACTTGGTGGGAAAAGTGTGCCACAGCTACCGCTAGAACGCAATCCCGACCGTCAAACTCGGGAAGCCTCGACGTGGCGAAACGGAGGCAAAAGTGGTGGCCGGACGCCACCTTTGTGCACGTTGATCACGTGACGTGGTCATCGTGCAAGCGGTCTGGGGCGATCTGGCGCTCAGCGCTCAGGGGCCGCCGGTGTGGGGACGCCGAGGGCAGCTAGTCGCTCCGCTCCCCCGTCGTGAGCGGTAAGCACCCAGGGACCTTCAGCGGTGATGGCTACGGTGTGCTCGAAGTGGGCCGACCAGCGTCCGTCGACGGTCACGACCGTCCACTCGTCGTCGAGAGTCTTGGTGTGCCGACCACCGAGGTTCACCATCGGCTCGATGGCCAGTGCCATACCGACCTCAAGTTTGGGGCCGTTTCCTGGCTGACCGTAGTTCGGGACGCTCGGTTCCATGTGCATGGAAGTGCCGATCCCGTGGCCTACGTACTCTTCGACGACTCCGTAGTCGCCCGAGGCCCGAACATGCGCCTCGACGGCGTGCCCGATGTCACTCAACCGCCCGCCCACGCGCGCCTTGGCGATGCCGCGCCAGAGTGCGGTCTCGGTGACCTCGAGCAGCCGGGACACCTCGGGGTCGGCCTCCCCGACGACTACCGAGAGCGCGGCATCGCCGTGCCATCCATCGATGATTGCACCGCAATCGATCGAGACGACATCGCCGTCGTTGATCACCCGTTGGCCGGGGATGCCGTGAACAATCTCGTCATTGACCGAGGTGCAGATCACTGCGGGGAAGCCGTGGTAGCCGAGAAACGACGGAGAGGCGCCAGCTGATGCAATTGACTCTCGAGCGATGGCATCCAGGTCGTCGGTCGTCATGCCGGCGGCAACAGACTCACGGAGGAGTTGAAGGGTGTCAGCGACGACCAACCCGGCGGCGCGCATCCGCTCGAACTGCACAGGGTTCTTGATCTCGATCGAGCTCTTGCGACCGAACATGATCAGGCCGTCAGGACGGCGAGAACTCGCGCTGACACGTCGTCGACCGATCCGACTCCGTCGACGCTCCGGAGCAGACCGCGCTCGCGGTAGTAACTCACCAATGGCGCGGTTTCGGACGCATAAATCCCGAGCCGGTGACGAATCACCTCTTCGGTGTCGTCAGACCGCCCCTGGCCCCGCGAGAGCAGTCGACCAACGACGTGTTCGGTGTCGACCAGGATCTCGACGACCGCGTCCAACGGTGTCTCGGCGACGTCGAGGGAATCGGCAAGCACGCCGGCCTGACCGAGGTTCCGCGGATAGCCGTCGAGCAGGAAACCACCAGCCACATCGGATTGGGCGAGCCGATCGGCCACCATGGCGTTAGTGACTTCGTCTGGCACGAGTTGACCGGCATCCATGTACTGCTTGGCCTCGAGCCCGAGCGGTGTCTGCTGGTTGACGTTCGCTCGGAAGATGTCACCGGTAGAGATGTGCGGAATCCCCAACTTGTCGGCGATGAACGCCGCCTGAGTGCCCTTACCCGCCCCAGGCGGGCCGACGAGAACGAGACGCACTAGCGGAGGAAGCCTTCGTACGACCGCTGCTGGAGCTGGCTCTCGATCTGTTTAACGGTGTCGAGGCCAACGCCGACCATGATCAGGATCGAGGTGCCACCGAAGAGGAAGTTCTGTCCTTGGCCGAAGCCCGCGAACACGACGATCGGAATCACCGCAATGGCCGCCAGGTAGACGGCGCCAACCGCCGTCAGACGGGACAGCACATAGTCGAGATACTCGGCGGTCGGACGTCCCGCGCGAATCCCAGGAATGAAGCCACCGTACTTCTTCATGTTGTCGGCGATGTCGTCAGAGTTGAACGTGATCGCAACATAGAAGTACGTGAAGAAAACCGTCAGCCCGAAGAAGAGCAGGGCGTACCAGGCGCCGCTTCCGTTGACCAGGTTTGCCTGCACCCACGCGTTGACCGCGCCGGTGTTGTTGCTCAGGGTCACGAAGAGCACCGGAAGATAGAGCATCGACGACGCGAAGATGACGGGGATGACGCCAGCTTGGTTGACCTTGATCGGAATGTATGTCGACGAACCGCCGTACTGACGGCGTCCCACCATCCGCTTGGCGTACTGCACAGGAATACGCCGCTGTGCCTGCTCCATCAGCACCACGAAGGCGACAACGGCAAGCCCGACAACGAGCACCACGAGGATGGTCCACGCACCACGGCTGGCATAGATGTTACTGAGCTGACCAGGGAACCCGGCAATGATCGAGGTGAAGATCATCAGCGACATCCCGTTGCCGATCCCGCGGTCGGTGATGAGCTCGCCCAGCCACATCACGACTGCCGTTCCGGCCGTCATGATCGCGATCATGGTGAAGGTCATCTGGATCGAGTCGTCCGGGATGATCGGCTCCGGACACCCCTGCAGCAGCTGGCCGGAGCGGGCCAGCGCGATGATCCCGGTCGACTGCAGAATGGCCAGTCCAACGGTGAGGTAGCGGGTGTACTGAGTGATCTTGGCGGTACCAGCCTGACCCTCCTTCTTGAGGGTCTCAAGGCGCGGAATCACCACCGTGAGCAACTGCAAAATGATGCTCGCGGTGATGTACGGCATGATCCCGAGCGCAAAGATGGAGAGCTGCAGCAGCGCGCCACCACTGAAGAGGTTGATCAGCGCGTAGAGCGAGTCACCCTCAACGGCGGCCAGACACTCTTGAACCGCTGGATAGTCGACTCCAGGCGTCGGAACAAAGGCTCCGATCCGATAGAGCGCAATCATCGACAGCGTGAAGAGCATCTTCGTGCGCAGGTCAGGCGTACGGAACGCCTGGCCGAACACTCGCAGCATCACAGCCAGTCCTCCCCGCCGGTAGTCATCTCACGGACCCTAACAGCCGTAACCGATGCGCACGGTCACCGCTACCGGGCCTAGAGCTCGGTAGTCGAGCCGCCCGCTGCGGCGATCTTGGACTTCGCCGAGTCGGAGAACTTGTGTGCGGTGACCTGTAGTGAGACGGTCACGTCGCCGTTGCCCAAGATCTTCACCGGACGGTCCTTGCGGACGGCGCCGGCAGCGATCAGCTCGTCGACACTAACGGTCCCACCTCCGGGGAAGAGCGCCTCGAGCTTGGCAAGGTTGACGACCTGAAACTCAACCCGGTTGCGGTTTTTGAAGCCGCGGAGCTTCGGCAGCCGCATGTGCAGCGGCATCTGACCGCCCTCGAAGCCAGCAGGAACCTGGTAGCGAGCTTTGGTCCCCTTGGTGCCACGACCGGCCGTCTTACCCTTGGATCCCTCGCCGCGTCCCACGCGCGTCTTGGCTTTCTTGGCGCCCGGTGCCGGACGCAGGTGATGAACTTTGAGCGTCATGTCAGTCAACCTCCTCAACGGTGACGAGGTGCGACACCGTGCTGACCATTCCCCGGATCTCGGGGCGATCTTCCTTGACGACGACGTCACCGATGCGCTTGAGCCCCAGCGAGCGAATGGAGTGCCGCTGACTGTTGGTGCCACCGATGACGGACTTCCGCTGCGTGACCTTGATCCGACCCATCAGGAACTCATTCCCAGCGCCCGAGCCTTCAACAGACCCTCGGGGGCGACGTCTTCCAACGGCAGTCCACGGCGGGCGGCAACCTGCTCCGGACGCTCAAGGCTCTTGAGTGCGGTGACCGTCGCGTGCACGATGTTGATGGCGTTGGAGGATCCGAGCGACTTGCTCAGGACATCGTGAATCCCGGCGGCCTCGAGCACGGCGCGCACCGGGCCCCCGGCGATAACACCGGTACCTGGGGCTGCCGGCTTCAGCAAGACGACGCCCGCGGCGTCCTCTCCCTGCACGGGATGGGGGATGGTGCCCTGGATGCGGGGGACCTTGAAGAAGCTCTTCTTGGCTTCTTCAACCCCCTTGGCGATCGCGGCCGGTACCTCTTTGGCCTTGCCGTAGCCGACGCCTACTGTGCCGTCGCCGTCACCAACGACGACCAAGGCGGTAAAGCTGAACCGACGTCCGCCCTTGACCACCTTGGCCACGCGGTTGATGGCGACGACGCGCTCGACATACTGCGTCTTGTCGGCGGCGTCGCCCCGGCGGCCGCGCCGCGCATTGCCCCCCCCCCGGCCGCGGCGCGAAGGTGCGCTGCTCATGTGGTTGCTTCC
>JAJAYM010000192.1 GCA_027117675.1 Actinomycetes bacterium
CACCCACCATCGCGGAGTGGTTCGCCGACCTCGGCAACGACCCTGCACCAGCGCCTCTGCCGATCGAGACCGCCGAGGTCATCGAGGTGCACGAGCGTGAACCGGCTCCCAGCCCAGGGCCGTCGGTCGATACCGCCGCCTTGCTGCGCGAGCTCGCCAGCCTCGGCGGGTTCGGTGACGACGCGCCCGCGGCCCCAGTCACCGTGTCATCGCCAGTGACGTCGAGGCAGGTAGCCAAAGACGGCGACAAGAAGAAGAAGAAGGGCCGGTTCGGCCGGTAACGGGGCCCAGGTCGCCGGATTTGGGCACATGAACCGTTGTTATGGCATCACTTCGTGCACCCACATGCACCGCACCCCGTTCGTCCCAGAGCGCTGCGAGGCAGAATCAACGTCATGCGAGCTGTTGTGCAGGTGGCGTCCGGGGCAGCGGTGCACGTCGAGGGTGAACGCGTCGGTGGCTTCGACGGCCCTGGGTTGGTCGTCCTCGTCGGAGTGACCCACACCGACACCGCTCGAGACGCCGACCGCCTCGCCAACAAGATCTGGCAGCTGCGCATCATGGACGACGAACAGTCGGCGTCCGACAGCAACGCGCCGGTCTTGGTGGTCAGCCAGTTCACGCTCTACGCCGACCTCAAGAAGGGGCGTCGGCCCAGTTGGTCGGCGGCTGCGCCACGTCCGGTCAGTGAACCGCTCGTCGACGCTGTCGTCACCGCACTGCGCAGCCGCGGTGCGAGCGTGACGACCGGGGTCTTCGGCGCCGACATGCAGGTGTCACTGACCAACGACGGGCCACGAACCTTGATCGTCGAGGTCTAGGCCAGCCGAGCGCCGCCAGCCGCCAGTCGAGGTCGACGTCTAGCTTGGAAGCCGCCAGCGCAGTCCACCGTCTGGCGAGAGCCACGACTGTCCGGCGAGGTCGGCCCAACCATCGGTCGGCGTCGCGAACGACAGCGACGGCAGCACCCGGTCATCGTCGATCCTGACGTCGCCCAAGCAGCCGCCGAGGTTCCACGACGTTCCGCCGTCCTGCGTCACCTGCGCCTCGTAGTGCGGGCAACTGGCACCGTCACGCACCAGAACCCATCCCAGCTGCGGACCCTCGAAAGCCACTGCCTGAGCGCCGACTACAGGCGTTCGCGCATCCCACGTCACACCGCTGTCGGCGGTCACGACCACTTCCCCACCACCGCAGAGCAGCACGGCTTCGGTCTCAGACACTTGCTCGACCGACAGCGGCGCGATGTCACGGTCGGGGCACGGGTTACGAACTACGCCCGACGGTGTCTCGATCTCGCGCGCGGTGTCGGCGCGTCGGACGAAGATGCCGGACGCGCGCGCCGGCTCCGACCACGTCTGGCCGGCGTCCACCGACGACCACACCTGGACGCGGCACCGCTCGTCGGCCCCGACCACCTCAACAGAATCTGCGCCGACTGCGCGCAGGTCGAGAATCGCCTCAGCTGGAACGTCGAGCGGCCGCCACGCGTTGCCGCCGTTGGTCGTGCGCTCCAGCGTGGCACCACCTAGGCAGGTACCCGTGCGTCCCCGGTAGGCCAGCTCAGCGTCGACCATGAGCAGCGGCGGCTCGATGGTCTCAGGTAGCGCGTTGGTCACCCCCGGGTCGCCGCCCGGCTCACCCTTGTTCGGCTTCTTGTCTTCGCTGGGAGTGGCGAGCGCTGATCCGGTCGGGGTCGGCGTCGGGCTCGACCGCGTGCTGCGCATGGCAGCGAACGCCAGGACCAGCGCGACGACGGCCAGCATGATCAGGCCCACCGTTGCCAGCGAGCCCCCCGAGCGCCGCATCCGTCTCCCCTGATCGACCTGATTGATCTCAAGCGTCAGGGTAGTGGGTCGCCGAGCTCGCGAATCGCGTCGGCCGAGGTGCCCTCCGGCCACCACGCAGGATCGCGGGCGTCCATGGCCCTGACTGCTGGTCCGATCCGGTAGCCGATCTGCCTCGCAAGATCGAGCAGCGCAGCCAGGTCGTGACCGGTGAAGTACGGACGCCCCTTCGCGCGGCTCGCGAACATTTCGCCAACCACGTCACCGCCATAGGCGATGGGCGCGCCCAGACAGGAGGTTTTGCGGATCTCGGTCAAGAACTTCTGGCTCTCCGGCACGCCGCCATGGTTGCCGACGGACGCCACATAGCCACTTCCCGAGCGCAGCAATCCGATAATCGTCGGATACTCATCCACCGAGTAGGTCTCGCCATCGGGGTGCCGGATCTGACCGGGAGCAGGTTCGCCCACCGTCACCAATGCGCGATACCACTCTCCACGGATCAGCGTCAGGGCTGAGGCGTCCGCTTCGAAGTAGTCGTAGATAAAGTGCGCCGCGGCGTCAGCGATGGGGACCAGGCCCGCGCTGTCCTTGAGTCGTTCCCGCAGCGCGTTTCCCGCAGCCAATCGGCTGACGGCAGGTAGGTCGGAGGGATCAGGGCGCGACTCGTCCGGCGTTTGGTCGGACATTGCACCCCCTTGAGGACGAAGGGCGCCCACGTATCGGACACCAGGTACACCTAGGTACGACAGAAACCGTCCCCCGCTTGAGCCGCAGGGTGATAGTGCCCTCTATCGGGGCAAATGTCATCGGAACGGCCATAAGTACACGCAGACGCCACCCGGGCGTCACCCTCCGTGACGCCGGACCCGTCAAGACTCGATCTGAGACCGTCCAACCTCTACCCTGGCGCCGTGACCCAGCCCTCCTGCGCAGCTCCGCCATGACCCGCGTATCCGTCGCCAGCCCGCTGCGCCTGGCCACTGAAACCGGACTGGACGCCGGCCGCCGCGGCGGCAACGCAATCGACGCCGCGCTCGCCACTGCGGCGGTTCTCACGGTGGCCTACCCCGCAAGCTGCGCCATCGGTGGCGACCTGCTCGCGCTGGTCCGCGAGCCAGATGGCCGCACCACGTTCATCGACGCCTCAGGACGCGCCCCGATCGCCACCGATGTCGAGGCTGTTCGCAGCCGACACCGCGAGATCCCGATCCACGGTCCACTGCCGGTCACCGTTCCCGGCGTGGTCGGTGGGTGGTCCGCCCTGGCCGCGCATGGTGCAGCATTGCCGTGGCGCGAACTGCTCGCGCCAGCACAGGCGGCGGCCGCCGACGGCACTCCGGTGTCAGCTGGACTCGCCGGGTCGATCATGGCCACTGTGCCCTTCCTAGGGTCGTTTCCTGACCTCGCGTCCCTGCTCTGCCCAGAAGGGACGCCACTTACCGAGGGACAGGCGCTTCGGCAACCAGCGCTC
This sequence comes from Actinomycetes bacterium, assembly GCA_027117675.1. Classification (GTDB taxonomy): domain Bacteria; phylum Actinomycetota; class Actinomycetes; order JAHEKZ01; family JAHEKZ01; genus JAHEKZ01. The sequence goes on from JAJAYM010000192.1 coordinate 3,262, forward strand.
GCGCGCACCCTCGGCGTAATCGCCGATGGCGGGCCGGCTGTCCTCTACGACGGCGAGCTCGGTGCAGCGCTCTGCGCAGGGCTGGCCGAACGTGGCGTCCCGATGACCCGCGCCGATCTGCGCGACTTCCACGTGGATGAGGCTGCACCGCTGCAGATCAACGCCGACGGTTGGCTGGTGCAGGCAGGACGCCCCAGCTCGCAGGCGTACCTCGTGCTGCGACTGCTCGGGATGCTCGACACCGTGGACGTCGGAAACGCTGACACCCCGTTGCATCGCCGACTGCCGGCTGATCGGTTGGGGCGCGCGTTCGTGCAGCTCTCGGAGGAGCGCGACGCCATACTGGCCGACGCACGCTTCATGACGCAGTCGGTCGACGACCTCCTCACACCGGCAGCACTTCAGCAACTAGCCCACAGCGTTCTCGTCGACGACGGTGCCCGCGGCGCGGCGTCAGAGCCCAGCACTCACCCTGATGGTGACACCGTCGCAGTGGTCGCGGCAGACGATGAAGGGCGAAGTGTCTCGCTGATCCAAAGCCTCTTCCACGGCTTCGGGTCGCTGATCCTGGAGCCGCGCACCGGGATCTTGATGCATGACCGCGGCGCCTGCTTCGTGCTCGACCCGCATTCGCCCAATGTGCTGGCGCCTGGCAAACGTCCCCTTCACACACTCGCACCGGTGCTGGCCCAGTCGGTCGAAGCTCCCGATACCCACCGCCTCGTCGTCGGCACGATGGGCGGACACGTGCAGCCGCAGATCCTGACGCAGGTGCTCTCCCACCTGATGGCCGGTGAAGGAGCGCAGGACGCCGTCGGCGCGCCGCGCTTCACCGTCGGCGCGTGGCAGGCCGATGACCCGGCAGCCATGCTCAACGTCGAGTCCGACATCGACCCGAGGGTGTTGCACGAGCTCGAGGCGTACTCCGGGCCGCGCACGATGCTCACAAGCCACGACTCCCGAGTGGGCCACGCTCACGCCATTCGCGTCACCGGTTCTGGGTCAGACACCAGCTTCGACACCGGGAGCGACCCGCGCGCAGACGGGTAACCGACTTCGCCGTTCGCGGGCGCGCTGTCGAAGGGGTGGGGGTCGAGGTGGGGGTCGAGGTGGCGATAACGGGGCCAACATGGTGGTCGGCCGCGACGTTTGTGCACGGCGGCCACGTCGGGCCACGTGGGCCACGTCGGGGGGCGCAGCGGGGCCACGTCGGGGGGCACGTCGGGGGCCGCTCCGGCGGCCGGCTAGCGGGCGATGACGGTTCGGTAGTCGGAGGCGCGGACGACGCGAGCGGTGTTCTTCCCAGAGCCACGACGGCTCGGCACCGGCACCACGGTCGGTGTGCCATCGACGGTGAACAGAACCGACCGCACGCGAGGCAGGGCGAGCGCCGTCACGGCCACCTGACCAACGGCAAGGGGCAGGCCGCCCGTCTCCACCCCACCACCAAACTCGACCTCGATGAGCACCCGCGCCCGCTTGACCTCGCCAGCCACCAACACGTCCGGTGGGAGGAGCGTGGTGAATCCACGGGTTTTCTCTACCGGACGCGGCCCGCCCAACAGGGCGCTGAGGGCAGCGTCGAGGCGCTCCTGACGGGTATCGGCGACACCGAGCCGTACGGCCCGTACCAGCTTGTCTCCGCGAACCCACGCGACCGTCAGCAGCCGCTGCTGCGTCGCTTCAACCGTCGTCGGCTCCTCCTCTGGCTGCAGCAGTTCGGCGATATCTGAGTCGATCGGGCGCGGTGCATCGCCTTCGGAGACACCGCATGCCGACAACGGGAGTACGACAAGCAGCGCAAGGCCGGCGCGCGCCACACTGCACGTCCACCTCACGACGACACCCCTGGGATCTCGACAATGAAACACGCCCCACCGCCGTCGGCCTCCTCATACCAACACGCACCGCCGTGTGCCAAGACGTGGTCGCGTACGAGTGCGAGGCCTAGCCCCGTCCCCCCGCTCGACGCCCGGCTCGGCGTCGACGCCCCCCGCCAGAAGCGATCAAAAAAGGCTTCCCGCTCTTCAGACCGCACACCACGGCCGGGAAGAGTGTGTTAATCACAACACCCACCCCACCAGACACACATC
>JAJAYM010000193.1 GCA_027117675.1 Actinomycetes bacterium
AGCCGGGGGCCGATCAGGTGGAGTGATTTCCTGCGGACGCGCTGCATCGAGCTCAGTCTGCACACCGATGACATCGTGCGTTCGCTGCGCCCCAACACACCTGCTCCGCAGATGTCACTGCCCTGCCTGCAGGTGGCGACGCGGGCCCTGGCCGACGTCCTGGGACGGCGCGCGCCCGGGCGCAGCGTCGAGGTGCGCGTGCCGCCGTTCGCCGCCGTGCAGTGCATCGAAGGCCCCCGACATACGAGGGGGACGCCGGCGGCCGTGGTCGAGATGGACGCGCTCACCTTCTGTCGCCTCGCGGCTGGCCGGGTCTCGTGGCAGGAGGCGGTGGCAACGGGCGGCGTCCAGGCGTCCGGTCTGCGCACCGACCTGACGCCATATCTCCCGCTGTTCTGAGCGAAATGAGTCTATGGGTGCGGCGATTCGTTCGAATGACGTACGCAACGTGACGTTCCCCCCCCCACTTGCCGGGCGACGGCTGGGAGGTGGCCCGCGAGGAGTGTGACGCGGCGCATCCCCGGGGTCGCTCACCGTGACGGTGTGATAACAATTCGTGTCCGGAGCGGCCAGGTTCTGTGTTTGGGATCGCCGGAGTCGTAGTGTGCGCCTGAGTCCACTGGGAGATCGATATCCATGCCGGAAGCCACCCAGGTTTCCCCCACCGCCGAGGTCGGCGCCGCGCCAGTTGCGGTGTCCTTGCGCGGCCTGAGTAAGAGTTTTGGCGACGTCGTCGCGGTAGACGGCGTCGATCTCGACATTCTCGACGGCGAGTTCCTGACGCTGCTCGGTCCCTCCGGTTCGGGCAAGACCACGGTGCTTCGGCTGATTGCGGGATTTGAGATGCCCACGGCAGGGGGCATTGAGCTCAACGGCCAAGACGTCACCAACCGGGCACCCTTCGAAAGGGACGTCAACACCGTCTTCCAGGACTATGCGCTTTTTCCGCACATGTCGGTGCTGCAGAACGTCGAATACGGGCTCCGAGTCAAGCGCGTGCCAAAAGGCGAGCGACGCCAGCGGGCACTCGAGGCGCTCGCTAGCGTCCAACTCGCCGGCTTTGATGAACGCAAACCGGCCCAGATGTCCGGTGGACAGCGGCAGCGGGTCGCGCTCGCCCGGGCGCTGGTCAACCGCCCCAGTGTGCTACTGCTCGATGAGCCGTTGGGTGCTCTCGATCTCAAGCTGCGCGAGCAGATGCAAGTTGAGCTCAAGCAGTTGCAACGCCAGGTCGGGATCACCTTTATCTTCGTCACGCATGACCAGGAAGAGGCGCTGACGATGTCGGATCGGATCGCGGTCTTCAACGCTGGTCGGGTCGAGCAGGTTGGAACGCCGGCCGCCGTCTATGAGCGGCCCCTGACGCCCTTCGTCGCCGGTTTCGTCGGTACGTCGAACCTCCTGCAAGGCACCGCGGCGCAGCAGGTGCTGGGAAACGCCGGGGTGTTCAGCATCAGGCCGGAGAAGATCCGTATCGCCAACGCGCTCGATGCTCCGGCTGACGGCGAACATGCTGCCGCCGGGGTTGTGCGCGAGGTGGTCTATGCGGGTGCAGCAACGCGATTTGTCGTCGATCTCGAAGCCGGTGGCTACCTCGTTGCCTTGCAACAGAACTTGCAGACCTCATCGATGGATGTATTGAGCATGCGTGGACGCCAGGTCCAGCTGATCTGGCGTCGTGAGCACGAGACTCCGGTGGGCTAGTACTGCCGCTGACAACAGAACAGGATTCCGCGGGTCGTCGGCTCGCGGTGTTTCAGGAGATGGATGGAGGATCCGGTGCATAGAAAGCGTCTACTGGCTGTGGGTGCGTTGATCGCGTCCGCGTCGCTGGTACTGGCCGCGTGCGGCAGCGACGACGGAGAGAGCGACTCTGGAAGTTCGGCGACGCCGCCGGACTTCTCGGCCCTGGAGGAGCTTGGCGAGAACGAGGGCGAGGTGCGAGTTATTGCCTGGCCAGGATATGTCGAAGATGGATCAACGGCTAAAGGTGTTGACTGGGTCACGCCTTTCGAGGAGGAGACGGGGTGTGAGGTCAGCCTCACCACCTTCGGAACCTCAGATGAGTCGTTCACCAAGATGGGGAGCGGCGAGTACGACGTGATCTCAGCGTCGGGTGACGCATCGCGACGCCTCATCTACGCAGGTCTCGTCGACCCATTCAACCTTGAGCTGTCGGAGCACTACGACGACATCTACAGCGACCTCAAGGACAAGTCGTGGAACACCGTCGACGGGGTCTCGTACGGCGTCCCGCACGGTCGCGGTGCGAACTTGCTCATGTACAACACCGAGAAGGTCAAGCCTGCTCCGACGTCGTGGGCACCTACGTGGGAGGCAGACAGCCCCTACGCCGGCTCCGTGACGGCATACGACAACGCGATCTTCATCGCTGACGCGGCGCTCTACTTGAAGGCGACGCAGCCTGATCTCGGAATCGAGAACCCCTATGCACTCGACGAGGAGCAGCTGGCTGCCGCAAAGGAGCTGCTGATTCAGCAGAAGGAACTGGTTGGTGAGTACTGGTCCGACTACACCAAGACGCTCGAGTCTTTCTCGAACGGAGACACCTTGATCGGCACCACCTGGCAGGTCATCACGAACTTCGCGCAAGATGGTGGTGCACCGGTTGAGGCGATCCTTCCGGCCGAGGGATCAACAGGATGGTCCGACACCTGGATGGTGGCGCACGACTCGCCCAACGTGAACTGCGCCTACGCATGGGTGAACCACGTGAGCTCGCCTGGGGTGCAGGCACAGATCGCTGAATGGTTCGGTGAGGCACCAGCCAACGAGTTGGCCTGTGATCTGACGGAGAACCCTGACCACTGCACGATCTTCCACGCTGGGGACACCGCCTACTGGGAGGATGTCTACTACTGGGAGACGCCAACCGAGGATTGTGCTGACGGTCGTGACGTCGCGTGCACCAACTATGCCGACTGGATTGCGGCCTGGAACGAGGTCCGCGGGTCATAACCGCTGGCCCCATCGCTGCACGGATCCCGCTGTGGGTGGGGTGACGCAATGTCACCTCACCCACAGCAGCAGAAAGAGCTGCTATGCCTGCCATAGTTCCTGCCGAGGCTCGGCCACATCGGGCCTCCGCATTTCTGCATCGCCATCCCGGTGTTCGCCTGGGCGCGTTGCTGTCGGCGCCCATGTTGTGGTACTTCGTCATGTACCTGGCGGCTCTCGCACTGCTCTTTCTGACAGCATTTTGGTCGCAGGACTCCTTCACCTCTCAAATCATTCGCGAGTTGACCTTTGAGAATGTCGAGGAGGTCCTGACGACACCGGTCTATCGTTCAGTCACCCTTCAGACGATCGGTGTCGCTGCAACGGTGACCGTCCTCTGTATCGTGCTTGCGCTGCCGGCGGCGTTCTTTGCAGCCAAGGTTGCGCGACCGCGTGCGCGTCGAGCCCTCATCGTGATGTTCCTCGTGCCGCTTTGGGCCTCCTACCTCGTCAAGGCCTACGCGTGGCGGGGGTTGCTCTCCGAGAGCGGCGTGATCAACTGGGTGCTTGAGCCATTTGGACTCAGCGGTCCCGGCTTCAGCACGGTGGCGGTGATCCTCGTCCTCACCTACCTGTGGCTGCCGTACATGATCCTGCCGATCTACGTCTCTCTCGATCGTCTCCCAAACTCACTGCTCGACGCCTCCGGTGACTTAGGTGCACGAGCCGGCACGACGTTCCGGTCGGTGGTGCTCCCGATCATCCTTCCCGGCATTGCCGCAGGCTCGATCTTCACGTTCTCGCTCTCGATGGGCGACTACATCGCGGTTTCGCTCGTCGGAGGTGACGAGTTGCTACTGGGCAACGTGATCTACAACAATATTGCCGGGGGCGGTAACACTCCTCTGGGCGCCGCCCTCGCGTTGGTCTCCGTGATCATCATCATGCTGTACCTGCTTCTCGTGCGTCGTACCGGCGCGTTGAAGGAGCTCTGATGAGATGACGCTGTCGCCGTTTGCGCGGGTAGTGCTCCGTGTTCTGCTCCTTCTCGTACTGGCCTTCATGTATGTCCCCCTCCTGCTTGTCCTGATCAACTCGTTCAACCCGAACCAGGTCGCTTCGTGGCCGCCAAAGGGGTTCTCGCTCGTGTGGTGGGAGGCGGCACTGGACAACACTGGCGCGCGCGATGCGTTGATCGAGTCGCTCCATGTTGCCGCGTGGGCGACCGCAATCGCGTTGGTGTTGGGTTCGATGATCGCTTTCGCCATCGCGAGGTACCAGTGGTTTGGCCGCGAGTCGATTTCGTTGCTCATCGTTCTCCCGATCGCCCTACCCGGAATCGTCACAGGTGTCGCATTACAGAATGCGTTTACCCGGGTGCTGCCTGAGATCGGGATCGACATCGGACTGGGTTTGATCACGGTGATCATCGCGCACACGACCTTCTGCCTCGTCATCGTGTTCAACAATGTCGTGGCACGGCTGCGACGAGCATCTGCGTCGATGGAGGAGGCGTCGATGGACCTAGGCGCATCCAGTTGGCAAACCTTTCGACTGGTGACCTTCCCGCAGGTGCGTTCGGCTTTGCTGGCCGGCGGCATGCTGGCGTTTGGCCTTTCATTCGACGAGATCATCGTCACCCAGCTCGCGGCTGGCGCGGGCGTCCAAACGCTTCCGATCTGGATATTCAACAACCTGTCGCGACCGAACCAAGCTCCCGTCGTGAACGTGGTCGCGGCACTTGTCATTCTTTTATCGGTCATTCCCGTCTACTTCGCGCAACGGTTGTCGGACGATCCGGCACATACGGGGGTGTGAGCCATGACCGACCTGACCCGCATGTGGGCTGAGCAACAGGACGTGGACGACGAGCTCGCAGTCTTCGGCAGCCGTGTCTACCGGCCAGACCCCGACCTGCTCTACCTGGACGGCAACAGCCTCGGCATGTTGCCGATAGCCACGAGGGATCGCCTTCGCCGTCTGGTCGACGAGGAGTGGGGCCGTGATCTCGTGCGCGGGTGGCAGCACTGGGAGTCGTTGCCCGTGGATGTCGGCGACCGAATTGGCTCCCTGATCGGGGCGGCGCCGGGGCAAGTGATCGCTTGCGACTCCGTCTCGGTCAATCTCTACAAGCTTGCCGTCGCCGCGCTCGAGGCACAGCCGGGCCGCAAGGTGTTGGTCACCGACTCCGGTAACTTTCCCAGCGACCGGTATGTGCTTCAGGGGGCGGCGGAGCGTCGCAAGGGCCAGCTTCGTCTCGTGCCCACCGACCCATTCGCGGGCATCAATCCTGACAGTGTCTCCACCTATCTCGCCGACGACGTTGCGATGGTCGCCTTCTCGCACGTCGACTACCGGTCGGCGGCGATCAACGACGTTGTGACGCTGACCGAGCAGGCGCACCAGGCTGGAGCGCTCGTCCTCTGGGATCTCGCGCACTCGATCGGATCTGTTCCGATCGACCTCGATTCGATCGGCGTCGACTTCGCCGTCGGCTGCACCTACAAGTACCTCAACGCCGGTCCAGGTTCGCCAGCATTCCTCTACGTTCGGCGCGACCTACAAGAGCGGCTCGCGAACCCGATCCAAGGGTGGTGGAGCGCTGCCGACCCGTTCGACATGGACGCCCCCTACACCCCGGCCAACGGCATCGGGCGCTGGCAGACCGGTTCGCCGCCGATCCTCGGCCTCGTCGCCGCGGACGAGGGCGCGGCCTTACTCGCCGAAGCCGGCATGGTGCGGCTGCGAGCGAAGTCGATGCGCCTCACCGAATACCTCATCATGTTGAGCGACTCCTGGTTGGTGCCGCTCGGTTTCGGGGTTGCGTCGACCCGCGAACCAGAACTGCGTGGCGGGCACGTGGTTCTTGCGCACGACGAGGCCTACCGGATCAGTCGGGTTGCCGCCGCCGCCGGTGTCGTCGGTGATGCACGTCCGCCGAACCTGCTGCGGTTGGCCCCGGCGCCGCTTACCACGTCGTTCACCGATGTGTGGGAAGCGATGGTGCGCCTACGCGACCTCGTCGCGTCTGGCGCGCATCTGACGGTGCCCGCCGAGCGGGACCGGGTCACCTGACGCGGTAGCGTCGCAGCGTGCTCTCCGAAGACCGGTCGGTCCTGTCGCGATCGTCAGCGGCGGCTCCCGCGGTGGTGGCCTACGGTCCTGACCCCGACCAGGTCGCCGAGATATGGGCGAGCGAACCGGACGCGCCACTCGTTCTCCTTCTGCACGGTGGCTTTTGGCTGCAGCAGTACGACCGTGCGCATTGCCGGGGCTTGGCGGTGGCGCTCGCCCAGCTCGGAGCGACCGTTGTGCTGCTTGAGTATCGGCGCGTTGGCGGGGGCGGCGGCTGGCCGGCGACGTTCGACGACGTCCGCACCGGCGTCCGCAAGATCGTCCAGCACCATCCCGCGGCTACCCGCCGGATCCTGGTCGGGCACAGCGCCGGGGGGCACTTGGGTCTGTGGGTGGCCGCGACCGAGCCGACCCCATTGGTGGACGCTGTGGTGGCGTTGGCCCCGATTGCCGACGTCACCGCCATGGCCCGCTCGTTCGGAACCGGTGCCGGTGCCGGTGACAACCCTGTCCACGATCTGCTGGGCGGCACACCTGAGAGTCATCCGGACCGGTACGACCTCGCCGACCCGGCGCTGCTTCCTACGCCACGCGCCGGCGTCCACCTGCTGCACGGCATCTCCGACACGCTCGTCCCGATCGAGCAGAGCCTCAGCTACGCACGGCGGCACGCGGGAACGCAGGTGACCGAGCTGCGCTGCGCCCACTTCGAGCTGATCGACCCCCGCAGCGCCGCCTTCACCGCCGTGCGGAACGCGGTCTCCGCCGAACTGGACGATCCCACGTCCCCGCACAGACGCTCCCGCCCTTGGTGACCCCGCCTGAGCGTGATCGAGGCGTTCTAGTCACTTTCGCGGCGAAAATTGCCCGTCAGAGTGACTGGAATGCTTCGATCACCGGAAGTGCGCAGGCGCGGACGCCGGGCCGCGGCTTTGGGCGTGTTGAGACCGTTCCCCTAGACTGGACGGGTGAAGCGCGGTGACGGTCGGCTCACCCACGATCTCCTTCCCGGTGAGCCCGGCCAGCAGGGCCCGCAAGACGCGTGTGGCGTCTTTGGCGTCTGGGCGCCCGGTGAAGAAGTCGCCAAACTCTCCTACTTTGGGATCTATGCCCTGCAGCACCGCGGCCAGGAATCAGCCGGAATCGCCGTCAGCGACGGCGACGGCATCGTCGTCTACAAAGACATGGGCCTGGTCGCGCAGGTCTTCGACGAGCGACACCTGGCCACCCTGACCGGCCACCTAGCAATTGGCCACACCCGCTACTCCACCACCGGATCCAGCAACTGGGAGAACGCGCAACCGGTGTTTCGCCATACCGGTGACGGCGGCATCGCCCTCGGCCATAACGGCAACCTGATCAACACCGGAGAGCTGGCCCGTCTGGCCGCCGAGTCTGAGGTTCAGCGTGGCGACGTCCTGCTGCCCGGCTTCGCTAATCCCGTCGCGAGCTCGGACACCGACCTCGTCACTGAACTGCTCGCCAACCACCCCTCCCGTTCGCTTGAGAAGGCGTCGCTCGACGTGTTGCCGCTGCTCCGTGGCGCGTTCAGTTTCGTCTTCATGGATGAGTCAACGCTGTACGCCGCTCGCGACGCCCAGGGCATTCGGCCCTTGGTGCTCGGACGCCTCGAGCGCGGGTGGGTCGTGGCATCGGAGACCGCCGCACTCGACATTGTTGGCGCCAGCTACGTGCGCGAGGTCGAACCAGGCGAACTACTCGCCATCGATGAGCATGGGCTGCGCAGTCAGCGGTTCGCTACCGCCGACCCAAAGGGCTGCATCTTCGAGTACGTCTACCTCGCCAGGCCTGATACCAGCATCGCCGGACGCAGCGTGCACGCGGCGCGCGTTGACGTTGGACGCCGGCTGGCACGTCACGATCCGGTCGAGGCCGATCTCGTCATTCCGGTGCCTGAATCGGGCACACCGGCGGCGATCGGCTACGCGCAAGAATCGGGCATCCCCTACGCACAGGGGTTAGTGAAGAACGCCTACGTCGGACGCACCTTCATCCAGCCGTCGCAGACCATTCGCCAACTGGGCATCCGGCTCAAGCTCAACCCGCTCCGCGAGGTGATCGAGGGTCAGCGACTCGTCGTCGTCGACGACTCGCTCGTGCGCGGAAACACCCAACGCGCGCTGGTGCGCATGCTGCGCGAAGCCGGAGCGGCCGAGGTACATGTACGCATCTCCAGCCCTCCGGTGAAGTGGCCGTGCTTTTATGGCATCGACTTCGCGACACGTGCCGAACTCATCGCCAACGGCTTAGCCGTTGACGAGATCCGGCAGTCGGTAGGCGCCGATTCGTTGACGTACATCTCTCTGGAAGAACTCGTCGAAGCAACCACGATCCCGGTCGAGCGGTTGTGCACGGCGTGCTTCACCGGTGAGTATCCGATCGAACTACCCGATCCCGATGCGCTCGGAAAACACCTGCTCGAAGGATACGAGCGGGACAGCACCAGCACGTCCGCTGGAGCAAGTGACGTCGATGGGTTGACGACGCTTACCGCAGCAAGCGGCGCAGCCGATGCGTTGAGGCATCCGTGACAGCTGGCCTGGAGAGATCGCAACACGTGACCACCACGTACGAGAGTGCGGGCGTCAGCATCGAAGAGGGCAATCGTGCCGTCGAGCTGATGAAGGCGAGTATCGCGCGTGCCACGCGTCCTGAGGTGGTCGGTGGGATCGGTGGCTTCGCCGGGCTCTTCGACCTCACGCCGTACACGCGCCTACGCAAGCCACTGTTGGCGTCATCCACCGACGGCGTCGGAACCAAGGTTGACGTTGCTCGGCGCATGGACACTCACGACACGATCGGCATCGATCTCGTGGCGATGGTCCTCGACGACCTCGTGGTGTGCGGTGCAGAGCCCCTTTTCATGACGGACTACATCGCTACCGGCAAGGTCTACCCGGAGAAGGTCGCCTCGATCGTCTCGGGAATCGCCGAGGGTTGCCGCCTGGCCGGAGCCGCCCTCGTCGGCGGCGAGACGGCCGAGCACCCAGGGCTGCTCGAACCCAACGAGTACGACCTGGCTGGTGCAGGCACCGGCATCGTTGACGCCGACGACGTGCTCGGAGCCGAGCGCGTCGAATCCGGCGACGTACTCGTCGCGATGGCGAGCAGTGGTTTGCACGCCAATGGCTACTCACTGGCCAGACATGTCTTCTTCTCCCTCGCCGGATGGGACGTCGACCACGATGTCGACGGACTTGGACGCACCGTTGGCGAAGAACTGCTCGAGCCAACGCGCATCTACAGTCTCGACTGCTTAGCCCTAGCGCGCTCGCATCGCGAGCAGTTGCACGCCCTCTCGCACATCACCGGCGGTGGGCTCGCGGAGAACCTCGCTCGCGTGATCCCCGCACACCTGTCGGCAACGATCGACCGCACTACCTGGACGCCTCCGCCGGTGTTCTCGTTGATCGGCGAGCTTGGCGGCGTCCTGCGCCACGATCTGGAGAGCACGTTCAACCAGGGGATCGGCATGATCGCGGTCGTTGCTCGCGACGCGGCCGATGACAGTGTGCGTCTGCTCGTTGAGCGCGGCGTCCCAGCTTGGGTCTGCGGCGGGGTCGCGGCAGCATCGTCAGAGCCGACCGTCATGTTGGTCGGCGACCACCCGCAGTAGCTCTCAACACTGTGTGAGCTGACCGTCGCTATAGGATCGGCGAGCTCACACGTTCGGCGGTGTGGGTCAGCGGCCGGACTCGGCCTCACCAGACGCGGCAGCGTACGGGTCGTAGGGGTCGTCCTCGACCTCGTCAGCATGCGAGGCCACGCCGCCAAGTTCGACGGTAAGCGCGTCGACGTCGAGCTCGGAGCTGGAGTACTTCAGCTGCCGGGCGACCTTGGTTTGCTTGGCCTTGGCCCTCCCGCGACCCATGGGCTGACCCCCTCGTTGGGGCATCTGCCCCAGTAGGCGTGTCTTTCAGATGGCGCCGCTGGGGCGCACTGCCTTCCAGGGTAGACGATCGATGCCGCTAGCGTGCAGGCAGGCGCACCGGATGGGCCGATCGGATGGGCCGATCGGATGGGCCGATCGGATGGGCCGATCTCTGGAGGCTGCGGTTGCTGGCCCGGCCCGCCCCGTCAGACCGCCCCGTCAG
>JAJAYM010000194.1 GCA_027117675.1 Actinomycetes bacterium
CCTCTTGGCTGGGGCTTTCTTCACCGGTGCCTTCTTCATCACCGTCTTCTTCACGGCGACCTTCTTCACCGGGGCTTTCTTCACGGCGACCTTCTTCGCTGGGGCCTGCTTGACGGCAGCCTTCTTCGCTGGGGCCTTCTTGACGGCTGCCTTCTTCCCTGGGGCCTTCTTGTGCTCAGCCTTCTTCGGTGGGGCCCGCTTCACCGCGACCTTCTTCGCTGGAGTTTTCTTCACGGCAGCCTTCTTCGCTGGAGCTTTCTTGGTCACCGTCTTCTTGGCTGAGGCCCTTTTGGCGGCGATTGCGGGGGCCGAAGACGTCCGCGATCGAGGGTGCGCGGAACCGCCCCGAGACCGGGTCGTTCCACCACTGGACGTGTGCTGCGCCATGCGGACCTCCCAGAGACCGACTGCGCGAGGAGTCCGCGAGAGAATAGGCGCTGGAGAGGGTCCGGGCCAAACCGCCACGCCGACCAAGCCCCTGGCTGCCGCACCCGTGGCCGCTATCGCCTCACTCCACGGCCCCCGTCGCCCGCTGCCCGCGCCTCCGCTCCTGGGGGACGATGGCTAGACTGACGCGTGACTGCACGGCGTCGACGGGACGAGTACCCGCGCTGATCAGCCCACCAAGCGAGCCGGGGACGGTGTGTGCCCGGATGGGTCTGGCGCGGCGAAAATCACCCTGAGCTGCCGGAAGAACGGCTCCCCGGTGGAGCCGCTAGACCCGGTTGCAGCGGCCTCGAGTGGGTGGGCGTCCGCACGGACCTCCACCAATGAGGGTGGTACCGCGGGGCCGAGCACGACCGGCCTCGTCCCTCTAGTTCGGACGCCCCACCCGACGGAGGATCGATGTACCGCGAGGTTCTACCACACGTTGACCTACCCAAACTCGAACACGGCGTACTCGCGCTGTGGCAAGAGCAGCGCACCTTTGCCCGCAGCCTGGAGCAGCGCACCGACGCCCCCCTGTGGGTGTTCTACGAAGGTCCGCCAACGGCGAACGGCACCCCTGGCACCCATCACATCGAGGCGCGCGTCTTCAAGGACGTCTTCCCTCGCTACCGGACGATGAAGGGGTACCAGGTTCCGAGAAAGGGCGGCTGGGACTGCCACGGACTTCCGGTGGAGATCGCTGTCGAGAAGGAACTTGGATTCTCCGGCAAGCAGGACATCGAGGCATTCGGCGTCGCGGAGTTCAACGCCAAGTGCCGCGAGTCAGTCCTGCGCCACGTGGGCGAGTTCGAAGCGATGACCGAGCGGATGGGCTACTGGGTCGACACCGACCAGGCCTACTGGACGATGGACCCGGCATACGTGGACAGCCTCTGGTGGGCCCTCAAGCAAATCCACGGCAAGGGTCTGCTGGTACAGGACCACCGCGTCGCCCCCTACTGCCCTCGCTGCGGCACCGGGCTCTCCGACCACGAACTGGCACAGGGCTACGAGGACGTCGTCGACCCCTCGGTCTACGTTCGCTTCCCGGTCACCGGCGGACCACTGGCCGACAAAGACGCCGCACTGCTGGTGTGGACCACAACGCCATGGACGCTGATCTCCAATACTGCTGTCGCCGTCCATCCTGACGTTGACTACGTGCTCGCGCGCACTGCAAACGGCGAGCTGCTGGTCGTCGCGGAGGCACTCGTGTCGGCAGCTCTCGGTGACGGAGCCACCGTTGTCAGCCAACTCACCGGGACCGAGTTGGTCGGCACGAGCTACCGAGCACCCTTCGACCTGGTGTCGATCCCTGACGAGGGCCCGGTCCATACCGTGTTGCCGGCCGACTACGTAACGGTCACCGATGGCACCGGCCTGGTGCACCTGGCACCAGCTTTCGGACCCGAGGACCTGGCAGTTGGCCGCGCCCACGGGCTCCCCGTCGTCAATCCGGTGTTGACCAACGGCGACTACGGCCCAGATGTGGGACTGGTCGGCGGCATGTTCTTCAAAGATGCCGACGCGGCACTGGTCACTGACCTAAGCGAGCGCGGACTGCTCTTCGCGCACGTTCCCTACCAGCACAGCTATCCGCATTGCTGGCGATGCCACACACCGCTGATGTTCTACGCGCAGCGGTCCTGGTACATCCGGACAACCGCCATCAAGGATCAGCTCATCGAACAAAATGAAGCGACGACGTGGTTCCCCGAGTCGATCAAAAATGGCCGATACGGCGATTGGCTGGCGAACAACGTCGATTGGGCGTTGTCGCGCAACCGCTACTGGGGCACGCCGCTACCGGTGTGGAGGTGCGAGGCGGACCATCTCACCGTCGTGGGCTCACGGGCCGAGCTCGCCGAGCTCGCCGGCGAGCCGCTGCACGACATCGACCCGCACCGCCCCTACGTCGACGACGTTGTCCTGCCCTGCCGTGAGTGCGGCGAGCCGACAAAGCGCGTCCCCGAGGTGGTCGACGTCTGGTTCGACTCGGGGTGCATGCCGTTTGCCCAGTGGGGATATCCCCACCAGCAGAGCGAGGAGGACTTCCGGGCCCAGTACCCGGCCGACTACATCTGCGAGGCCATCGACCAGACGCGTGGCTGGTTCTACACCCTGATGACCGTCGGAACCCTCGTCTTCGACGAGTCGTCGTACCGCACCGTGCTCTGTCTTGGCCACATTCTGGACAAGGACGGTCGGAAGATGAGCAAGCATCTGGGCAACGTGCTGGAGCCGATGTCCCTGATGGAGAAGCATGGGGCTGACGCCGTTCGTTGGTTCATGCTGGCGAGCGGTTCACCATGGTCGGCCAGACGCGTCAGCCATGAGTCGATCCAGGATGTGGTCCGCAAGACACTCCTGACCTACTGGAACACCGTCTCGTTCCAGGCCCTGTATGCGCGGCTAGCCGGATGGTCACCTGCCACCGTCCCCCTCGCCTTGGCGGACCGACCGCCGATGGACCGTTGGCTCGCCTCACGGACCCAGCAGCTGGTCAGGTCAGTGGACGCCGCACTTGACGGGTTCGACGCCGCCGGCGCGGGTGGACAGATCGCCACCTTCGTCGACGAGCTCTCGAACTGGTACGTCCGACGGTCTCGGCGCCGGTTCTGGGACGGCGATGAGGCTGCGTTGTCGACGCTGCACGAGGCTTTGACCGCGCTCACACTGGTGATGGCCCCCTTGACTCCCTTCATCACCGAGCGCGTCTGGCAGGACATCATCCGACCCACGACCTCAGGGGCCCCGGACTCCGTCCACCTCGCTGACTGGCCAGCCGTCGATGAGACCGCCATCGACGAAACGCTCACCGTGCAGGTGGCGCAACTGAAGCGACTCGTCGAGCTCGGCCGCGCCGCCCGGGCAGCGTCAGGTGTGAAGACCCGCCAGCCACTCGGCCGTGCCCTCGTGTCCGCTCCGGGATGGGAGCAGTTGTCAGACGAGTTGCAGTCCGAGCTCTCCGCTGAGCTCAACGTCCAACGAATCGAAGCTCTGGGCGCCGCCGATGAACTGGTCTCGGTCAGCGTCAAAGCCAACTTCCGGGCGCTCGGGAAGCGGTTTGGCCAGCGGACGCCGGAGGTCGCTGCGGCAATCGCCGCCGCCGACGCCCGACTCCTCCAGCAGTCGCTGGCCCTCGCCGGCCGCGCAGAGGTGGTCGTCGATGGCGCACCCGTCACGATCGAGCCTGGCGAGGTCGTCCTGACCGAGACCCCGCGGGAGGGTTGGGCCGTGCACCACGATGCCGGCGAAAGCATCGCGCTCGATCTCACACTGACTCCAGAGCTCCGTCGCATCGGCCTGGCCCGCGATGTCGTGCGACAGGTGCAGGAGGCCCGAAAGACCTCGGGGCTGGACGTCTCAGATCGAATCACCCTGCACTGGGCGGCGAGCGGTGAACTGCGGGAGGCCATCCTCGAGCACAGCGGCACGATCGGGGCCGAGGTGCTTGCGACGTCGATTAGCGAGGGCACCGGTGCCGACGGGGGCGCCGCATCGACCTTCTCCGATGCCGAGTCCAGCCTCGTGTTCAGCCTCAGTCGCGTCCCGGCCACCACCTGACCGGCTTCTCATGACCGCGCTGACTCGGTCGCCCTGGCTCGGCCCTTGATCCCCCGACGGGGCAGCGTTACGCATGTCACCCGAATGGAGTAACCAACCACTGGGGGCATTGAGCCGATACCCAATCAACGGCCGTCGCACCCGCGACATCGTCGGACGGCAGCACACGGAGGACAGCCATGGTGCAACCCATCGCCGCCACGAACTCAGCTTCGCTTCCGCATGTCCGGCTCAAGGCCAATGCTGTCGCAGTGCCGGCGCTCGCCAGCAACGTCCGTCCCGCGCTGGTCCTGGCCGAGCGAGAGAGCCGCCAACTGATCGAGACCGCCAAACAGCACGACATCACCATGGGCGGGATCTTCTGCGTGAGCCCCACTGGCATTCAGGTTTGGGATCGGCCCTGGCTGAGCCCTGAGCAGGGTCCAGGCGAGTCCGTGCACCTAGGGTCGGTCGATTGGACGTATGACACCCCCGTCAAGCACTACGTGACGATCTACCGCGCCATGGTCACCGAGAACGGCATCGGTGCCGGCGAGACCACCCTTTCGGTGCTGACGAAGGTCTTGGGTCTGACCGGCATCCCGATCGACGGAGCCCGCATCTCCATGCCGGCTCAGCCGCCCCGCGACCCGTTCCGCCGGCGGATCTAGCCGAGGTAGCGCCCCACCCACCGAGACCACCCAGCAAGACCACCCAGACCCTGCAGAAAACGAAAGACCCCGGCCGCTTGGCCGGGGTCTTTCGTTGCTACGGACGTGGCGCCGCAGGTGGCGCGCTCTGCGCTGGGCGCGGCGGTTGGGCCGGCGGCTGAGTTGGTGGTTGAACTGGTGGTTGAACTGGTGGTTGAACTGGTGACTGAGCCGGCGGCTGAACTGGTGACTGAACTGGTGGCTGAACTGGTGGCTGAACTGGTGGCTGAGCCGGCGGCTGGCCTTGCGGCGGCGCGGCCGGCCGCTGGGGCGGAGCCTGCTGGGGCGGAGCCTGCTGGGGCTGGACCGGCGCAACCGCCGGCCGAGCCGGTGGCTGAGTTGCCGGTGGCTGAGTTGCCTGGGGCTGAGCCTGCTGGGGCTGCGCTGCCCGTGGCTGGGTGCCGGCGCTCTCGGTGCGGGAGGTGAGATCTCGAAGCTGCTGCTCCAGGTACGACTTCAGCCGGGTTCGGTACTCACGCTCGAACGAGCGAAGCTCGTCAACCTGCTTTTCCAGCGCCGACCGCTCACCGGCGAGGCCAGCCATCGTCGACTGGTGCTTAGCGATTGCCTCCCGCTCGGCATTGTCAGCCTTGCTTCTGGCAGTGGCCACCATGGTCTCGGCCTCCGCACGCGCCGAGGCAACGACGTCGGCGGCTGTGCGTTCGGCGGCCGCCAGCACCCGAGCCCCCGGCTCGGCCCCGGAGGAGGGCGCGGCCCCCCGCGCCGCCACGGGAACAGCGCCGGGCGCTGGTGGAGGCTGTCAACGGCGAGGCAGCGCCGTTCGCGCGCGCCATGTGCCTGTTGCCTTTGCGTCCGGGCGCGTTGGCGGCGCTGCTCGCTGGAGACTTTGACAAGCGCACTGCGGAATTGACCATTGGAAAAGACAAAACCGGCAAGCCCCGGCG
>JAJAYM010000195.1 GCA_027117675.1 Actinomycetes bacterium
GGCCCATAGCGTGTGCTTGCCTTCTGGAGCGCGAGACGGATCGGCGCTCGTTGCCTGTGCGACGAGCACGTAGGGCCGCGCGGAGACACGCCCTTGCGCAACGTCTCGCTCGGCGACCACCAACTCAGCCATGCTGCCACCGAGGTGAACGGTACCCGCCCCCGCCAGGCGCTCATCAGCCCAAGGCACCTGAGCATCCAGAGCCCAGTCGATCTTGAAGACGCCAGCACCGTAGCGCCACTCGGCAAGACGCTGCCGGTACTGAGGCGTGAAACGATCACCTGCGATCTGCAACAGCTGCCGGGGGGTCACGTCGAACAGAACGGCGCGCGCAGAGGGAACGTCGGCCATCGACGAGACGCGATGTCCGGTGCGCAACTCGCCACCCAGCGACTCCAGCCGACTGACGAGAGCGTCGGCGATCGATTGGGAACCCCCCACGGCCACCGGCCACCCGACGCCGTGGGCCAAGCCACCGAGCAACAGACCCACGGCCGTGGTGAGCGGAGCGGCCAGGTCGAGCGTGGCGTGGGCAGCTAGCCCGCCAAAGAGTGCCCGCGTCCGTTCCTCTCGGAAAACGCTGCGCGCGAACCACGTGCTCGGCCACAACCCAGCAGCGCCAAATGCACCGGTCGTCAAGGGTGATCGTGGGGGCACGGCCAGCGGCTCGAGGACGCCGTCGGCCATTGCAGCCCAGCGCCGGCCCAGTGCACCGACCGTGCGCGCCCAGGCGGCTCCGTCACGTCCGAGCTGGGCTGCGGTGGCTCCAACGTCCTGATGGAGAAAGAGCGACTTACCCAGGGCCAGCGGGTGTCCGAGCGGTACCTCCGGATGCACCAGGCGCAGGCCGTCCCGCTCGAGGCCCAGCGCCCGGAACGCGGGCGAGGCCAGGGCGAGCGGATGTGCGGTAGAACACACATCATGGCGAAAGCCAGGCAGGGTGAGCTCTTCAGTGCGCGTTCCTCCGCCGTACTGCTCAGCTGCCTCGAGGACCAGAACCCGCCACCCCGCCTCCGCCAGTGTGACGGCCGCCACAAGTCCGTTCGGGCCAGAGCCGACAACAACCGCATCCACGTCTGGCGTGCGTGCATCGTTCCCGCTGGCTGTCACGTCTCTACTCTGTCAGGTCGTCCTGGGGACGCTGGGGACGCTGGGGACGCTGGGGACGCTGGGGACGTGAGGGCCAAGAGGCGATCAAGGACTCCTCACCGGTAACATTGGAGCGGCAGTTCAAGTACTCGGCAACGGAGGCGTCAGGTGCCCACCGCACCAGCTGGCACGCTCTATCGTGGACGCGAAGGCATGTGGTCGTGGGTGGCACACCGGATCACCGGTGCACTCACCTTCTTCTTCCTTTTCGCGCACGTGCTGGACACCGCACTGGTTCGCGTCTCACCTGAAGCGTACGACGCGGTGATCGCCACCTATAAGAACCCGGTCGTCAACCTGCTCGAAGTAGGGCTGGTGGGTGCCGTTCTCTTCCACGCCCTCAACGGACTCCGCGTGATTGCGGTCGACTTCTGGAGCAAAGGCCCGAAGTACCACCAGGCCATGCTGTGGTCGATCGTGACGGTGTGGATGCTGCTGATGGTTCCCGGTACCTACTTCATGCTCCAGCACACCATCAGCGCGATCTTCGGGAGTGCCTGAGATGTCGCAAACCGAAGCAACCGAGATCGGCGCCCCTCGCTCTCCACGGACGTTCGGCTCTAGTGGCCGATCGAACTTCGAGCTCTACTCGTGGCTCTTCATGCGTGTCTCGGGCCTGGTGCTGGTCTTCTTGGTTCTGGGTCACCTCTTCATCATGAACATTCTCGACGGGGGGGTTCAGCGCATCAACTTTGCCTTTGTGGCGGGTCGCTGGTCGTCTCCGTTTTGGCAGGTGTGGGACCTCGTGATGCTCTGGCTTGCGCAGCTTCACGGTGGCAACGGTCTCCGCGTCATCATCAACGACTACGCGGAGCGCGACACGACCCGGCTGTGGCTCAAGGCTGCGCTTTACGCCTCGATGGTGCTCATCCTTGTCACCGGCACGCTGGTGATCTTCACCTTCGACCCGAACATCGGCTGAGGAGAGCCTCTAATGCCCCAGGTTCACAAGTACGACGTGATCATCGTCGGCGCAGGCGGTGCCGGTATGCGTGCTGCCCTCGAGTCGAGCAAACGTGTGCGCACTGCCGTTCTCACCAAGCTCTATCCGACGCGCTCCCACACCGGTGCAGCCCAAGGTGGCATGTGCGCCGCACTCGCCAATGTCGAAGAAGACAACTGGGAGTGGCACACCTTCGACACGATCAAGGGTGGTGACTACCTGGTTGACCAAGATGCCGCCGAGATCATGGCCAAAGAAGCCATCGACGCGGTCCTCGACTTGGAGAAAATGGGGCTTCCCTTCTCTCGGACCCCCGAAGGTCGCATCGACCAGCGACGCTTCGGTGGACACACTCGCAACCACGGTGAGGCAGCCGTCCGTCGTGCCTGCTATGCGGCCGACCGCACCGGACACATGATCCTGCAGACCCTGTATCAACAGTGCATCAAGCGAAGCGTCGAGTTCTACAACGAGTTCTACGTGCTGGACCTTCTCATGAACGGGGGCGAAGTCGCGGGGGTCGTTGCCTACGAGTTGAGTACCGGCGAGCTGCACGTATTCCAGGCCAAATCAGTAGTCTTCGCTACCGGTGGGTTCGGTCGGGTCTTCAAGACGACGTCCAACGCGCTGTCACTCACCGGCGACGGCATGGGCGTTGTTTGGCGGCGTGGATTGCCACTGGAAGACATGGAGTTCTACCAGTTTCACCCCACCGGTCTGGCCGGGTTGGGGATTCTCTTGACTGAAGGTGCCAGGGGCGAAGGCGGGATTCTTCGCAACAACGAAGGCGAACGCTTCATGGAGCGGTATGCCCCCACCATCAAGGACTTGGCGCCCCGCGACATGGTCAGTCGAGCTATCTACACCGAGGTGCGGCAAGGCCGCGGCTGCGGCCCGAACCAGGAATACGTCGTACTCGACCTCACCCACATCCCCGCCGAGCAGCTCGAGGCCAAGCTTCCCGACATTACCGAGTTCAGCCGTACGTACCTCGGTATCGACCCAACCACCGAGCCAGTCCCCGTTTACCCCACCGCCCACTACGCGATGGGCGGGATCCCAACCGATATCGACGCCAGAGCCCTCCGCGACAACCAAGAGGTCGTCCGCGGCCTCTACGCAGCGGGCGAGGCTGCGTGCGTGTCGGTCCACGGCGCCAACCGCCTAGGCACTAACTCACTCCTTGACATCAATGTCTTCGGACGCCGCGCCGGCCTCGCAGCCGCCGACTACGCAGCGACCGCGCACTTCGTCGACTTGCCCGACAACCCAGAGGGCGACGTTCGCATGCTGGTCGACCGGCTACTGAACGGAACGGGCGGCGAGCGCACAGGTGCTATCCGCGCTGAGTTGCAACAGTCGATGGACGACCACGCGTCTGTGTACCGCACTGACACCACGCTGAAGCAGGCTGAGGTTGACCTAGCCGAACTCAAGCGGCGCTACCACGACGTCACCGTCCAGGACAAGGGGAAGCGCTACAACACCGATGTCCTTGAGGCCGTCGAGCTTGGCTTCTTGCTCGATCTCGCCGAGGTGCTCGTTGTTTCCGCCCGCGCTCGCAACGAGTCTCGCGGTGGCCACTTCCGCGAGGACTATCCGCAACGCGACGACGTCAACTTCATGCGACACACCATGGCCTATCGAGAGTTGGACTCCGAGGGCAACGAAGCGATTCGCCTCGACTACAAGCCCGTCACCGTTACCCGCTACCAGCCGATGGAGCGCAAGTACTGATGACCGAGACGCTCGATACACCCCTCGACCACGCACCCGAGGCCGGAGCGGGGCTTCAGCGACGTACCGTCACCTTGCGCATCCGCCGGTTCAACCCCGAGGCTGGAGACACCGAGCCGTCGTGGCACGACTACCCCGTCGAGGTGCTTCCCACCGACCGCATCCTGGACGCGCTCAACAAGATCAAGTGGGAGCAGGACGGCACGCTTACCTACCGACGGTCGTGCGCCCATGGAATCTGCGGCTCGGACGCGATGCGAATCAATGGACGCAATCGGCTCGCTTGTAAGACGTTGATCAAAGATCTCAACATGGATGCGGCGATCACCGTCGAGGCGATCAAGGGGCTGCCACTGGAGAAAGACCTCATCGTCGACATGGAGCCGTTTTTCCAGGCCTATCGCGACATCAATCCCTTCTTGATCACCGAGAGCCACGAACCGACCCGCGAACGACTGCAGAGCCAGCACGACCGCGACCGCTTCGATGACACCACTAAGTGCATCCTCTGCGCCGCGTGCACGACGGCTTGTCCAGTTTTCTGGACCGACGGCCAGTACTTTGGGCCAGCTGCGATCGTCGGGGCGCACCGCTTCATCTTCGACAGTCGTGACGAGGGCGCATCACAGCGACTCGACATTCTCAACGACCGAGAGGGTGTGTGGCGCTGCCGCACAACCTTCAACTGCACCGAGGCGTGCCCTCGAGGGATACAGATCACCCAGGCAATCCAGGAGGTCAAGCGCGCACTGATCTCCCGGCGGGTCTGAACCCCCACCGCACTTGGTAGCCTCTCGCGGGTCATGACACTCCCCCTTCGCGCCGCCTGCAGTGTCGGCGCCGGTCTCCTGCTGGCTCTCGCCGGGCCTGCTGCCGCGGGGGCGTCCGCCGCGGGGGCGTGGCAGAACGGCGACGCCCTGAACGACGGTCCCGGAGTCGCCGTGATCGGTCCTGCACCACCGAAGGTGAAGGCCGAGTCCTGGATCGTGGCCGATGCCGAGACCGGCGAGGTGCTCGCCGGAAAGAACGCCCACGCGAGGCTCCGACCAGCGAGCGCGCTCAAGACGCTCACCGCTATCACCTTGCTCCCCCAGCTCAACCTCGATGACCCTTACCGCGTCCAGTGGGAAGACGCCAACGCCAAGGGCAGCGCTGTCGGGATCGTGCCCGGCTCGAGATACACCATCGACGAGCTCTTCTACGGCCTGTTACTGCCGAGCGGCAACGATGCGGCGCGGGCGCTCGCATCGGCAGCTGGCGGTTTGCGTTACACGGTGCGCGCGATGAACAACGTTGCTGACTCTCTCGGTGCACGCAACACCCAAGCAGTCAATCCCACCGGGCTCGACGCGCCTGGTCAGGTTTCGTCTGCATTCGATCTCGCAATCTTCGCGCGTGCTGGGCTCGCCGATCGTGACTTTCGGCGCTACGTGTCAACGGTTTCCACCGCGTTTCCGGCCCAAGAGCCCAAGCGTGACAAGTTGCGCCAGACCTACATGATTTACAACCAGAATCCACTCCTTCTCGAGGGCTATCGCGGCGTTTTGGGAGTCAAGACCGGGTACACCACCCAGGCGGGACGCACTTTCGTCGCTGCCGTTGAGCGTGGTGGTCGGACACTCATCGTTTCGTTGATGGACATCGTCGAACCCACTGACACAGCTGCGAGACGGCTCTTCGAGTGGGGATTCACACACCGAGACGC
Organism: Actinomycetes bacterium; assembly: GCA_027117675.1. Taxonomy (GTDB): domain Bacteria; phylum Actinomycetota; class Actinomycetes; order JAHEKZ01; family JAHEKZ01; genus JAHEKZ01. The sequence goes on from JAJAYM010000195.1 coordinate 5,535, forward strand.
CATCACCGCTGTGGGATCACTCGACGAGCTCGAGTCCGCAGCGCCGCCCGACGATGACGAAGCAACTACACCACCACCGCAGGCCGCCGGCGTCGCTGCTGGCGCCATCGACGACCCTTCGTCCAGCCGAGCCATCCTGCTGTGGGGGCTCGCCGGGGCCGGACTACTAGTCGGAGGGTGGTTTCTGCAACGCAGCAGACGCTAACGCGTCACCGGCCGGGTCAACGGCGGGGAGTGCGATGGCGCCGCCCTTGAGTCGGTCGACATAGGCCAGCTCTTCGCGGGTGCGTGGTGCCCCCTCACAGACCGCCACCCAACAGGCGAAGTACAGAAGCACAGCTGACGCCACGTAGAGGAACACGAGAATCGCTGCGGCCACCGCCAGTGCTCCATAGACAGGATTCGACAGCGTTCTGCCCACCACGAGAAAGGAGAGCTGCGTCAACAGGACCATCGACACCGTCGTGTACAACGAACCGAGTAGCACCGCTCCCCAACTGCGCCCAGGGCGTCCCCACCATGCCAAGCCATATAACGCCGCAACAACGAGCCAGACCAACAGCCCGAGCGTAGTTGCCGCGCTCAGGGTGACCAACCACCTGGCGCTCTCGGCGACACCAGCCCACTCCAGAGCCGAGGCCCCGAATGCCTCGACGATGATGGCCCCCACCAGGGCAGTGAGGAGAACTGTTCCCATGGTCAGCAGGGCAAAGGTGTCCTGTATGCGCACCAGAAACCAGCTGCGCGGCCGGCGCATGGCTCCCTGCATTCGCCGGACACCCTCCAAGGTTCCGTCAACCCACCCAAGCCCCGCAACCACAAGACCGACGACGCTGATCACGCCCGCGTTCAGGGTCGTCCCCGCAACCTTCTCGATGTCGATAGGACTCTCGGCGCCGTCGGGGTCGAAGAGCAGCGGAAGCGCATCCCTCAGGAACGTCTCGGCCTGGTCGCGTGCCTCCGGCGCGTTTGACAGGACCAGGCCGAGGGTGATGAACGCAAGCACAGCAGCGGAAACAAGGCCAGGTAGCCGAAGAGCGCGATGCCAGCCGCCCAGCGCGTAAAGCGTAGGCCGTTAGCCCTGTCTATTGTTCGCAAGTGTCGGTCGACAAAGGCGATGCGCTCGAGTCTGACCCTGACCCGTGCCCATCGCTCAGCCATGAGCGCCCAGAAGCGGGAACGTGGCGACCGACTCCCAAACCCCGTGCTCAGCCAACGCATACCGTTCGATGTGGGTCACGGGGAACTCGAGCCGATAGTCGGCGAACTCTGCTTCAGCGTGATCATGCAACTGATCGGCGAGATCGACGGCGATGGTGACGTGCGGATGGAACGGAAAAGTGAGCCTTCGACGGAGTGGTTCGCTGCGCACCTTCGCGGCCAGTTCTTCGCACTCCGAGGTGCCCTGCTGGACAACAAGGAACGACGTCTGACTCACCGGACGGAAGGTCGCAGAGCCGTTCAGCACCGCGGTAAAGGGCTGACAGCTGGCCGCTGACGCTTTCAGGTGTTCGTCGACCTTCCCGATGCGCCCGGCGGGGACTTGAGTGGGAGGAAGAAGCGTGATGTGGGTGGGGATCGTCCACGCCAGAGCATCACCAAAGCCGGCCCGCTGCTCCTGTAGCCGCTCACCCCATGGCTCGGGCACGGTAATTGCCACGCCTAGGGTGAGCGAATCACTGCCGACCATGATCAGAGCCGGGGCGCCAAGAACCCGACCCGCTCGTACACGGTTTGCACGGTCGGACCAGCCAGCGACCTGGCGCGTTCTGCTCCGTCGGCGAGGATCTTGTCGAGCAGGTCGGAGGTGTCGAGCAGCTCCCACACCCGACGCTGGTACGGCTCAACAAAAGTTGTGAAGGCCTCGCCCACGTCCTCCTTCAGGTCGCCGTATCCACGCCCTGTGTACTCACCGGCGACGTCCTCCGGAACGCGGCTTGTGAGCGCACCCAGAATCGTCAGCAAGTTCGAAACGCCAGGCTTGGTCGCCGGGTCGTAGACGATGTCTCGTCCGCTGTCAGTGACAGCTGACCGGATCTTCTTGACGCTGTCCTTCACATCGTCCAACAGCGACAAGCAGCCCGATCCCCCGAGACTCTTGCTCATTTGCTTGTCGGGCTGCTGAAGGTCGAGTATTTTCGCGCGTGCCTTGATGATGTGCGGTTCAGGAACGACCAGCGTCTCGCCGAAACTGGCGTTGAATCGCTGGGCCAGGTTGCGCGTGAGCTCGATATGTTGTCGCTGGTCTTCACCCACGGGCACCTGGTCGGCGAGGTACAGCAGAATGTCTGCGGCTTGCAGAACCGGATAGGTGAACAGACCCACGGTTACCCCGCCGAGTTGCTGCCGCGCTGACTTGTCTTTGAACTGCGTCATCCGACTCGCCTCGCCATACCCGGTGAGGCATCCGAGCACCCAGGCCAACTGGGAGTGCTCGGGTACGTGGCTCTGTACGAAGAGCACGCTACGTTCGGGTTCGACCCCAGCCGCGAGGAACTGTGCAGCCGTGATGCGCGTTCGGCGGCGCAGCTCATCGGGGTCATGGGGCATGGTGATCGCATGCTGGTCGACGACGCAGTAGACGCACTCGTGGTCGCTTTGCAGCGCAACCCATTGGGTGAGGGCCCCGAGATAGTTGCCGAGGTGGAGAGAGTCGGCCGTCGGCTGCATGCCGGAGAAGACCCTTGGACGTGACCGCGACATGGCGGCAGTCTTTCAGACCGCCAGGTTCGCGTCAGGGGTGACCCGCACCCGCGAGACTCGCCGTCCTTCCACCTCGATTACCTCAAGCCGGTGGCCGTTGACCTGCACCCGGTCGCCCACCAGCGGGAAGCGTCCCAGCGAGTTGACCACGTATCCGCTCGCCGTCTCGTATGGTCCATCAGGAAGCCCGACCCCGGTCTCATCCTGGAAGTCCTCGATGTTGAGAAGGCCGTCCACCTCGATGGACTCACCCACCCGGGTGGTTTCCGGTTCGTTGACGTCATACTCGTCGCGGATGTCACCGACGATCTCCTCGACCAGATCCTCCAGAGTCACGATGCCGGCCGTTCCGCCGTACTCGTCAACCACGATGGCGAGGTGATGGCCTTCGCGGCGCATCTGTTGCAGCGAAGAGAGCACCCGGTTGGTGCCAGGAAGCATCAGTACCGGCCGCGTGAGTTCACCCACACGGACCGAGCGACCGGACAGCTCGGGGTCGAAGAGATCGCGAACGTGTACGAAGCCAGTGACGTCATCAGCCGAACCTCGCACCACCGGGTAGCGGGAGTGCGGCATCTTGGCTGCATCTTTGAGTGCCTTGAAGAGTGGTGTCCCCGCATCGAGAAAGTCCACCTCGGTGCGTGGCACCATGATCTCGCGCAGTTGCTGGTCATTGGCGGTGAACACCTCCTCAAGCAGCTCGCGCTCCTCGTCGTCGAGATCACTGTGACCAGCCACTAGCTCTCGCAGCTCGAGTTCGCTCATCTGTTCGCGAGACGCCTTGGGGTCGCCTCCCGCGAGCCGCACGACCACGTCCGTTGAGCGGGAAAGCAACCAAATCAAGGGTGTCGACACCTTGGCCATCAGTTCGATGGCGGGCGCCGAGAGCAGCGCAACGCCCTCGGCTCTTTGCAGCGCTATGCGCTTGGGGGCCAGCTCGCCGAGTACGAGGGAGAGGTAAACGATGACCATGGTGATGCCGACCAGCGCCAAACCGTCAGAC
>JAJAYM010000196.1 GCA_027117675.1 Actinomycetes bacterium
AACCTCGACCTCAGGCTGTGCTCGGCCTACTCCGACTCGGCGAACCACATCCCGTTGTTGGCGTTGGTGGGCCAGCGGGGCGCGATCAACCCGGACGCCGCACTGCGGCGGCACGCACGCGCCATGGGCTGGCACGTCCACGACTACCGGACGGGACGCAAGGCCGCGCGCGTCGGCGTCCCCTCTGCTCTCGTGGTCGGCGCCGCTGCTGGCGTTGCCGCGGGAGTCGTCTCCAGCCGACGCCACCGCGCCTGACCGGCGTCCTAACCTCCGCATTGATGGACCGTGCGTCAGAAGAAGACGCTGCGACGCTGCATCAGCAACTTGTAGAGCGTGTGCTGGATGGTCTCGCGCACCTGGTCGGTGAGGTTGAACATCAGCATCGGATCGTCGGCGGCACCCTCGGTGAAGACGTCGGTCATGATCGGCTCGCCGAACTCGATGTGCCACTTGCTCGGCAGCGGGATCAGGCCCAACGGCCCAAGCCACGGAAACGTCGGCGTGATCGGGAAGTACGGCGTTCCCAGCAGACGCGCGAGCAGCTTGGCGTCGGCCAAGATCGGGTAGATCTCCTCTGCGCCGACGATGGACGTCGGGATGATCGGCACCTGCGCGCGGAGGGCAGCTGACACAAATCCTCCGCGTCCGAAACGCTGCAGTCGGTATCGCTCTGAGTACGGCTTGCCGACTCCTTTGAAACCCTCCGGCCACACGCCGACGACCTCGCCGGACTCGAGCAGCCGTTCCGCGTCGGGGTTACACGCCAGCGTGTGCCCTGCACGACGGGCGACCGTGCCAAGGAACGGCACCGCGAACACCAGGTCGGCCCCCAGCATCCGCAGTTGGCGATGTGCCGGATGGTGGTCAGCCAACGCCACCTGGGTCATCAGCGAGTCGAGGGCAATGGTGCCCGAGTGGTTCGCCACGATGAGTGCACCGCCCTCACTTGGCACGTTCTCGATCCCGTGCACCTCGACGGGGAACCACTTCTCGTAGAGCGGTCGTAGCGACGGGATCAGGACGTCGTTCGTCAGCTCGCGATCGAATCCGAAGTCATCGACCTCGTACGACCCCTCGAGCCGCCTCCGCAGGAACCGGAACGCGCCAGCAAGGTGCTGCTCGCCAGCGAAGGACGCCCCGCCGTCGCCGGTCGGCTCGCGGTCGGGGTTCAACGGGATCACCTGGGCATCGCTCACCTGGCAACACCGCCGATCGTGGTCACCGGCGTTGGCTCCTCGGGCGCGTCCCAGGGCAAGACACGTCCAAGCGGATGCGCCAGCAAGAAGGCGTCGAACGTCTGCCGGGTCGAGTGGCGCGCGACGAAACCGAGCCGTTCGGTGATCCAGCTGGTGTCGACGCCACGGCCGTACTTCAGATACTCGATCTGCTCAGAGGTGAAGTCGATGTACCCGAATCGGCGGACGAGCTCGCGCGTCACCGACGCGAACGGCGTCGGCAGCGGCAGGTTTACTCGCCCAGCGCGCGCGATCGCCTGCGACAGCATCAGGACGCCGTCGCCCGACACGTTGTAGGTGCCTGGCGCCGCACCGAAGGTGGCCGCCTCGACAGCCGCGAGCGCGTCGTCCTCGTGGGTCAGTTGGATACGGCCGTCGAATCCCATCACCGTCGGCACAACCGGCAACGACAGGTAGCGTGCCAAGGGAGTGTCGATGCCGGGGCCGAGGATGTTGGCGAAGCGCAGCATCGTCACTGCCACGTCCGGACGCCGGCGCACGAAGCCGCGGACGTACCCCTCGACCTCGACAGAGTCCTTCGCGAAGCCGGAGCGCGGCAGGCGCACCGCTTCCATGTCTTCGGTGAACATCGCCGGGTCTTTTGCAGAGACCCCGTAGACGGTGGCCGACGACTTCACCACCAGCTGCTTCACCGAGGCCGCACGCTGGCAGGCAGCCAACAACTGCATCGTGCCGATGACGTTGATCTCTTTCATCGCCGACCGGCCACCAGCGCCGACCGGCGTCGCAATCACGTTCATGTGCACGACGGTGTCGACGGACGCCGCCTTGATCACCTTGGCGATCACCGGGTTGCGGATGTCGGCGCGGACGAACTCGGCGTTACCGAGGTCGTCCGGTGGTGGGATGACGTCGACGCCGATGACCCGCTCGACGTCAGGGTGTTGTCCGAGAAGCCGAGCCAGCCTTCCGCCCAAGTACCTGGAGACGCCGGTGACGAGCACCACGCGCGCCATGGCGACCTCCTGCAGGCTCAGCGCTTCTTGCGACTACTTCTTGTTGCGACGCTGAACGCGCGTCTTGCGCAGCAGCTTGCGGTGCTTCTTCTTAGCCATCCGCTTGCGGCGCTTTTTGACGACAGAACCCACAGTGATCTCTTCCTAGGACTGAACGGTCGCGGCAAGGACGCCGCGGACCGGCCTCATGAGGATACCGGTGACCGATCTGCCCCGATCAGGGCGGGCTCAGCCAGCCTCGACGAAGGAGTCGCGCAGATACCCGCGCACCGCCTCTTCTGGGACGCGGAACGAGCGGCCCACGCGCACAGCGGGCAGGTCACCGGCATGCACCAGCCGGTAAACGGTCATCTTCGAGACGCGCATCAACGCAGCGACCTCGGCCACCGTCAAAAACGCCCCCCCGAGCGGCGCCTTCTCGGGCTGCCGGTCTTCGTCCCGGCTGTCATCCCGGTCCTGCTCCATCGCTCACCGCTCCCTACCGCACGAGCCGGGCGCCAGCTTCCCCTCCGGCGCCACGGCGACCCACGCGTTCGGGCCAGCGTAGTGACGGATGTGACGGGAGGGAACTCCAGTGACGAGGTGATCACCCATCAGGTGGTCACCCAATTGGCTCCATCGACGGGTCAGGACGCCACCGCTGTCCGTTTAGTCCCGATCAGGGTCGAGCCCGTGGTGGGGGAAGACCGCTCGCCGGGTCGCCAAGATGTCCTGGTCCATGGCATCTTCCGGGTGGTAGCCGGACGCCCAGTCGGTCACCACCGGCGCGGCCCCGTCTGTCATCCGGTCCGGCGGACGCGTGCCCGTCAACTGCTGGACGTAGCGGCGCCACTCCTCCGGCACCGGCGTCTGCGGTGGGATCGGATGCCCGGCCAGCTCGGCCATCACCAGCGACCAGATGCGAGGGACGACGTCGGCGATGGCGTACCCGCCACCGCCGGTTGCAACCCAACGACCATCGGCGTACTCGTGTGCCCATCGGTGCAGCGCCTCGGCCGCCATCCGCTGACCGTCGATGCTCAGTTCGAGGTGCGCCAGCGGGTCGAGGCGGTGTGTGTCACAGCCGTGCTGGGTGACGAGCACCTGCGGCGCGAACGCCTCCAACAGTTGCGGGACGACGGAGTGGATCGCGCGCAGCCATCCGCCGTCGCCGGTAGAGGCGGGCAGCGCCAGGTTCACGGCGGAACCCTCGGCCGCGGGCCCACCGATCTCGCGCGCTCGACCTGTTCCTGGGTAGAGCGTCCGTGGGTCTTCGTGGATCGAGATCGTCAGCACCCTTGGGTCGTCCCAGAAGGTCGCTTGCACACCGTCGCCGTGGTGTACGTCGACGTCGACGTACGCGACGCGCTGGGCACCGGCGTCCAGCAGACCGGCGCTCGCGACTGCCACATCGTTGTAGACACAGAAGCCGGCTGCGGCGTCCGGCATCGCGTGGTGCAGCCCGCCGGCCGGGCTGAACGCATGTGACGCGTCGCCACTCCACACTGCGGTGGCAGCGCCGAGCGTTGCCCCCGCGATGAGCGACGTGATTTCGTGCATGTCGGCGAACGTGGGGACGTCCGGCGTTCCGATGCCGTGGGCATGGCTACCCTCGGAGTCGGTTCCACTGCACTGCTGCACGGCGCTGACGAATTCCGGAGTGTGCACGCGCAACAGCTCTGCAGTGGTGGCGGGTTTCGGTGAAACCAGCTCGATGCCATCGAGCACCCCCAGTGCACGCGCCAGCCGCATCGTCAGGTCAAGGCGAACCGGGTTCATGGGGTGCGACGGTCCGAAGTCGTAGCCCGTCAGGGCGTCGTCCCAGTACACCCGCGCAGAACCGGTCACCCTGCGCACGCTACCCGCCACGCCGAAGGTCTGGGCTCTCAAGGGCGAGATGCGACGGCGTACGCATTGGAAAGCGGCAAGGATGCCATCCGACTGGGTCGCGGCGACCGAACGGGCACCATTCGGCTGTCGACCTACCGCGAGTCCTACTGCATTCGCGTCAACCGAGCGAGCGCGGAGCCAGCGACGCTCGCGTCTCTCGAGCTACGTCTCAGATGAGGGCGGCATCGTTCCCGGCGGCTGCCCAGCGCGCTTCGGCAGGGTCATCGCCTCGCCGACTGCATCCGCTACTCGCTGCGCAGCGCCTCGACCGGTTCCAGCTTCCCCGCTCGACGTGCCGGGATGACCCCGAAGAAAACTCCAACGGCCACCGAGACGGTGAACGCCAGCACCGGTGACCACCACGCGATCACCGCAGGCAGCGGAGAGAACGCGTCAGCAAGCAGCGAGACGCCAATGCCGAGCGCCATCCCGATGACCCCACCCACCGTCGTCAGCAGGACTGCCTCGATCAAGAACTGCACGGTGATGTCTCGCCGCCTTGCCCCCAGCGCCTTCCGCAGCCCAATCTCACGGGTCCGTTCACGGACGGATACCAGCATGATGTTGCTGACACCAACGCCGCCAACGAGAAGCGAGATCGCAGCGATTGCGGCCAGCACCAACGTGAGCAGCCCGAGAATGTCCCCCAGGGTCCCAAGGATCTGGCTCTGCGTCACCGCCGAGAACTCCTCATCGGGGTACTTCTCCGCCAAGGCGTCGAGCAGATCGCGTCGCAGCGGGTCGACGTCGTCGATCGTAGGCGCCTTTACCGCGAGCGCGTCGATGCGATCGACACCGAAGAGCTGCTGCGCCGTCGTCACAGGTATGTGGATCTCCCCATCGCGGCTCACCCCAAATGCTGAGCCGACCTGTTCGAAGACAGCGATCACCCGGAACCGAACGCCCGCGATGGTGATCTGCCGTCCAAGTGGCTCGATGTCCCCAAACAAGTCGTCGGACACCCCACTACCAAGCACTGCGACGCGTCGCCTCGTGTCGACGTCGGTCGCCGTGAGGTACTCGCCGCGCGCCACGGGACGCGTGAACACGTTCGGGATGTTCTCGTTCGTCCCAGCGATCGTGCTGAAGACCTCGATCGAACCCACCGACACGGTCTCGCCGCTCGACACGGTGGTGGCCACCGCTTCTGGGTTGCCGATCACCCGTCCGAGGTACTCGACGTCCTCCAGCTGCAGGCGGCTGATGGAAGGTGCCGAACCGAACTCCACCGATCCCGGTAGCACAAAGATGATGTTCGACCCGAGCCCCTCGACCTGAGCCTCAACCTCTTGCTTGGCTCCACTACCAATCGCTACGAGCACCACGACCGCCCCGACGCCGATAATCACGCCAAGCATCGTCAGCAGGCTGCGCAGCCTGTTGGCGCGCAGCGCATCAAGCGCGACCCGAAACGCCTCCGCCAACCTCACAGCGCCGTGGCCTTCGACTCGTCCCGCTCGATCAGCCCGTCCCGGAAGTAGATCTGCCGTCCGGTGCGCACGGCTATGTCGCGGTCGTGGGTGACGAGGACCACCGCAACACCGCGCTCGGCATTCAGGCGCTCAAGCGTCTCCATCACCTCGCCGCCGGTGCGGGTGTCGAGGTTGCCGGTCGGCTCGTCGGCGAGCAGTAGCTGTGGCTCTCCCACCAGAGCCCGCGCAATGGCAACGCGTTGCTGCTCACCACCAGAGAGCTGAGTGGCCTTATGTCCCTTGCGGTCACCGAGCCCCACCGCGTCGAGGGCCTCCGCGGCGCGTTCGCGCCGCTCCTTCTTGGCGACGCCTCGGTAGAGCAGAGGCAACGCCACGTTGTCGATGGCCGCGGTGCGCGCGAGCAGCTGGAACGACTGGAAGACGAACCCGATTGTCTCGTTACGCAGAACGGCCAGCTCGGAGTCAGACAGCGACGTCGCATCTCGTCCCCCCACCGTGATCACACCGCTGCTCGGCCGGTCGAGCAGACCGAGCAGGTGCATCAGTGTCGACTTGCCCGAGCCCGATGGCCCGATGATCGCGGCGTACTCACCGGCCTCGACCCGCAAGGACACTCCACGCAACGCCTGCACCTCGGTGCCGCCCATCGAGTAAACCCTGGTGACGTCGACGGCCTCGATTGCCGGTGTCGTCACGGCAGCTCTTCGCCGTCGACCACCTGGTCGGCGCCGCGCACCACGATATTCTCACCCTCGGTCACCCCGTCGACGATCTCGAGGTACTCCTCGCCCTGAGCCCCCAACGTCACGATGCGCTTCTCGGGCACGTTGTCCTGGACGACCCACACGGCGTCCTGCTCGCCATCACGGAACACCGAAGCCACCGGTACCGCAACCACTCCGTCGGACGTCAGCACCCGCAGCGATGCGACGGCCGACATCCCAGGACGTGGTCGCGGCGCCGGCGAACCGTCGACGAGTGTTCCGCCGCCCAAATCGAGGCGAACGACGTAGCTGACGCCGCCGCGGCTGGACGTCGTCGGTGACAGGTCGACGTTGCGCACCACTGCGCGGTAGCGCGCGCCGGCGACAGCGTCCAGCTCGACGTCAGCCTTCACTCCCTTGCGCACCAGCAGGACGTCGGTCTCGTCCACCTCGGCGCGCAGGGTGAGGAGCGACGTGTCGGTGATGGTGAGCACCGGATCGCCGTCACTGACCGGACTGCCCGCCGAGACGATCCCCGTCGTGCTGCCGCTGCCGCCGCTCTCGCTTCCTCCCCCACCGAGCAACGACTCTGCTTGTCCAGCCAGGGACGACGGAAGCTGATCGACCAGTCCCGAGATGTCGCTTCCACCGCCGCCACTTCCCGCGGACGCGCCGAAGACGACCCGTCCGGCTATCGGAGCTTTCACCGTCAGGGCGTCGACCGCCTGTTGGGCTGATCGCACCGCTACTTGGGCCTGGGCCTGTTGGGCCTGCGTGAAGGTCGCCAGTGACTGCTCCAGGGCGGAGACGCTGCTATTGATCTGGTCCACCGTCGACTGCGCCTGAGCCTGCGCAGCGGCTAGCTGAGCCTCGGCTGCCGCTACCTGCTGAAGGGCTTGCTGCCGAAGGTTCTTGTCCTGGAGCTGCTTGGCCGCGTCACGCGCCTGCGCGAACGCCTGCTCGGCGGCCGCAGCAGCCTGCGCGGCACTCGCCCCGGTGCTGGCCTGCGGCAGGGTAACCGGAGCCGTTGCGCCCGCTGCAGACTGCTGCGCCTGGGCAAGCCGCTGCTCGGCCTCTGGAGAACTGACAACAAAGAGGACATCGCCGCGCTGCACCTGCTGGCCGTCCCGTGCCACGACCCGCGAGACGGTGCCGTTGGCTGACGCGGTGACGACGGCTGTGGCTGCGGCCACCACGGATGCCGGGGCCTCAACCGTCTCCACCACGGTCTGCCGTTCGACCGCTCCAGTCTCGATCACCGGTCCCTCGTCGGAGGAGCAACCCGGCAGCAAAAGAGCGGCCACGAGCAC
>JAJAYM010000197.1 GCA_027117675.1 Actinomycetes bacterium
AGCGAAACCTCCGCACAATTGATGCGACGTGCCCGCTGGTGACCAAGGTGCACCACGAGGCGCGCAGATTCTCCGCCGACGGCTACCAAATTCTGCTCATCGGCCACGAGGGTCATGAGGAGGTTGAAGGCACGTCGGGTCAGGCCCCCGAAGCCATCACCATCGTGGACGGCCCAGAAGATGCAGATGACGTTGAGGTCGACGACCCCGACAAGGTGGTCTGGCTGTCGCAGACCACGCTCTCGGTGGACGAGACGATGGAAACCGTTGACCGGTTGCGAGGCCGGTTTCCGAATCTGCTGAGCCCGCCGAGTGACGACATCTGCTACGCCACCCAGAACCGGCAGGCGGCGGTCAAGCTCATGGGAGCGGCGGCCGACCTCGTGATCGTCGTCGGTTCGTCGAACTCGTCGAACTCCGTTCGCCTGGTCGAGGTCGCGCTGGACGCGGGAGCTACGGCGTCCTACCGGGTCGACAACGCCACCGAGCTGGACGACGCCTGGCTTGTGGGCGTCACGGTGGTGGGCGTCACCAGTGGTGCCTCCGTCCCAGAGACCCTGGTAGACGGCGTCCTCGACTGGTTGGCTGCGCGGGGATTCGGCGACGTCGAGACGGTGACCGCCGCCGAAGAGTCGCTGATCTTCTCGCTTCCGCAAGAGCTCCGTCGCGACCTGACGGCGGCTGGCAGGTCTTGAGCTCTGGCTAGGCCCGCTTCGCTCGCCAATAGCGCACGCCGACGATGACGGCGGCCACGCCGGTCGCTAGCAAGAGCGCGGGCGCCATGGTGGTAAGGGTCGTGAGCATTTTGATCAGCCACCCGCGGTCACCTGACCAGAGCGGATTTACGGCGGCAACCAGGAGAGCGACCAGCGGAGGCATCACGATGGCGCTACGCATGGACGTCGACGGAACCTCAGCGGCGCAGTAGGCACAGACCAGCACGAACGGAATGCCGAACACCCATCCGAGCCCCCCGGTGAGCAGCTCAGCGACGATCGAGGCAACCAGTCCGATCGATCCGCCGAGCACGGCGACCCCGGTGCCACTCAGGCCTGGGCGTGCCGACGAGCGAACCAATCGGCCCTTCGGTTCTGGTGGCTCAGATGCGCGCGGGGGTTCGGAAGTCACAACGTCTGGCCGATCGGCGCGCAGTGGAGTAGACACACGGCCTACCGTACGGCGTCAGGTACGCCGCCGGGTTCACCCGGCGGCGAGCGGGAGCCCGGTGTCGTCATCGCCGCGGTGGAGGCCAAGGGCGGTGGGCTCGATGGGCTCGGTCAACTCCGCTGCCTGGGGTAGACGAGGGGCCAGGTCAATGGTGTCGGGAGCCGGCAGCGCCTCGTCGACGACCTTTAAGTCGTGGAAGCGGCGAGCGGTGACCAGGACCCGGGACTCCAGTGAACCGATCGCCTGGTTGTAGGCCTTCACGCTCGACTCAAGGGACGAACCCATCTTGGACAGGTGACCCCCGAGGACGCCGAGTCGTTGGTGGAGTTCGCGTCCTGCGGCCAGCACAGCTTGTGCGTTATCAGCGAGGGCATCCTGCCGCCACGTATAGGCCACCGTGCGCAACAGCGCTACGAGGGTGTTCGGTGTCGCGATCACTACCTGCCGGGTGAAGGCGTACTCCAGCAGTGCTGGGTCTTGATCGAGCGCCGCCGAAAGGAACGGTTCGGCTGGAACGAAGAGCACGACGAACTCAGGGCTTGGCGCCAGCGCCTCCCAGTACGCGCGGGATGCGAGCTCGTCGATGTGGGCGCGCAGGTGACGAACGTGCGCCGCGCTTCGAAGTTGAGCGACCGCTTCGTCGTTTGCCGCCGATGCCTCCAGGTAGGCGGCAAAGGGAACCTTGGCGTCAACGACGACGTTCTTGCCGCCGGCAAGATGCACGACGAGATCGGGTCGCTGCCGTTCGTCGGACCGACCGATGGTGAGCTGCTCACTGAAGTCGCAGTGTTCAACCATTCCGGCGAGTTCGACGACGCGGCGTAGTTGCATCTCTCCCCAGCGTCCCCTGGTCTGGGGAGCGCGGAGGGCCTGAACGAGCGAGGAGGTCTCGGTGCGCAACATCTGTGACGTGTCACTCATAGCGCGTACCTGCTCCTGGATCTGCCCCTGAGACTGGAGCCGGTGGCGCTCGGTCTCGGCGAGCTGACGTTCGACGCGGTTGAGCGCCTCGTTAACCGGGAGGAGCAGCTGCTCGGGGGGTATCGCGTCAGTGGCTGCGTGCTGCCCGCGTGGTGACGCGGCAACCAGGCGCCAGGTGGCGTACGCGCCTCCGGCAGCGCCCAGCAGCAGGGCGAGTGTGGCGAGCAGAAGTGCAGTGGTCGTGTCCATCACCACAGAATGCCCGGGAGGTCTGACAGGTCGGCTACCTGACACGCGGCCAGTCGAGCCAGCTCAGCAAGGCGAGGCACGCTGCAGGAAGTGGCGTGATAGCACCACTTCCCGCAGTTTGCCTCTCACGCAGAGTCTCGTGCCGATGGCTCGAAGCGGGACATTGTGGCCAACCTGGCAGAGTTGGATCAGTGTCGAACGATCCATGAGTCAGATCAATCGCGGTCGACAGGGACACCGGCGACTCGAACTCAGTTGGGTGGGTGATGGTGCCCGCCGATGCCAGTGTCGATGGGCGCGCCGTACGATTGTTGCCCGTGGCACTCACCATCGGAATCGTCGGGCTCCCCAACGTCGGAAAGTCGACGCTCTTCAACGCGCTGACCAAGAACAACGTGCTCGCCGCGAACTACCCGTTCGCCACGATCGAGCCAAACGTGGGAGTGGTTGGCGTCCCGGATGCCCGCCTAGCGGTTCTGGCCGAGATCTTCGGGTCGCAGAAGATCCTTCCGGCGACCG
>JAJAYM010000198.1 GCA_027117675.1 Actinomycetes bacterium
GCCAGTACGACGGGTTGATGGTCTGGGGGGACTGTTTATGACTCCACGGGGGACTCCTGCTACGCCGGCAGTACCCCGTCACCCATCTCCGAGGTGCCGTCCACGACGGACATTCAGCCGTCGTTGACCACGTGGGTAAATCTTGCACATGACCTGGGTGAGTTTGACCTGGTCCTGGCGATTCAGGCATCGCAAGATGATCCAAACCTTCTGGTTCAGGCTCAGGTGCTTCTTTCCAAAGGCGACCCCACCGGCGCCCACCGCGTCCTCAGTCCCGACTCGGACGCACTGCCGGCGCTTGGTGCGGGTTTCGCCCTGCGCGAGCCCGGTGCCGCCCTTGAGAAGCCACTCCGACTCAGCACCTTCGGAGAAGACCCTGCTGAGGAAGCGATTAAAGTGCACCAGGCGAATACGTTCGTTGACGGTCAGCGAGGGGTCGGCGGCTCGCGCCTTCTTGGCGGCCTCCTTGATCGCAGCCTCGACACCAGCGGCGGTCAGGTAGGGCTCGACATCATCCATTAGACGCCGCCCGTTGCGCTGTTCTGGCAAGCGCGAGAGTCTCCGGTGAGAGGGTCAGACTGTCGGCCAGCGACTTGGTCCAACTCCGGCTGAACTCCTTCATTGCATCACTGCTGACGAGCTGTTCGGACATCTTGCGGGCCATCTCCTCGATCTCCGAGCTCTTCGCCAGCGTCGAGAAGGCGCCCGCCGAAGCAGCGTTAAGCCCCTCCATTTGCGATGCCATCGCACTGTGGAGGGTTTTCGCGAAGGCCTCCTGGATCGAGCGCAGGGTTTTCTCCATCTGGGGCGTGACGAGCAGTTTGTCGATGCCAGTCTTGCTCATACGTCCGACAAAATCGGCTGCAACGCGGGCGCCCAGAAATGGGTCGGCTGCGACTCGATGAGCGAGCGACTCGATGTCGATGCCAGCGAGCTCCATCAGACGATTCAGTACAGCGCCGCCGTCGCCCTTGCGGAACCCATTGCGCTCTGCGAGCGGCGCGAGCAGTTCCCGGAGACGATCGAGGTCGAGGATGCGTTCGCCCGAAGCGTCGCGTAGGACGTCGGCAACGAGGCTCAGATCTTTGAGGTCCTCGACCAGGTCGGCGATAGTGCGCTCGATCGTCATGACCGGCAGTCCCTGGCGGAGGGTGACGTCGCGCGGGTCCAGAGCGCGCTGCCGATAGCGGATCTCACGTCGCTGGCTCTGCCTACGCACGGGGGAGGTGAAGTCGTGCTGCAGAGCGCGGAAGTCACCAATGCGGTGGAGTCGTGTGGCGGACTCGCCGGCGATGATGACACCGTCGGCTTGGTCGTTGATGCGCAGCTCACCGAGACGTTTGGGTTCGGTGCTCAGCCAAGCGGCGCGAAGGTCGTCGAACTCGTCGCCGGGAGCCCCGGCGTCCATATAGACCCCGTGGGCGAGCCGGATGAGATGCCCGCTGTCGGCCAGTCGCGAGAGATCCAGGCGCGTGACCCCACGCATGCTGGCTTGAGCCGACGTCACCATTCCCCACTGGTACGACGTCAGCTCGGCGAGCACGCGAAGCGCTTCCGTGGACTTCATACTTGGAGTGTATCGCCTCCCAAGATACTTTCCAAGCGAGAACAACTTCAAAGGGACGACATGATCGACTTCCAGAATGCCGGATACGTCAAACTCGGGCCTGTGCCCGTGTTGAGGTATCGGCTCAGATCGAGCCACTCCTGGTCGAGGGGGAAGAGATCCTGGTCGCCTACAAAGGTATGCGCGACTACATTTCCTTTACCTCAAAGCGCATTATCGCCGTCAACGTCCAAGGCCTAACCGGTAAGAAGAAGGACTTCACTTCGCTGCCATACGCCAAGATTCAAGCGTTCTCGGTTGAGACGGCAGGATCCTTCGACCTAGACGCAGAACTGGAACTGTGGTTTTCGGGGTTGGGCAAAGTGAAGATCGAGCTCAAGGGCAAGACGGATGTCGCTTACCCGAACAAGTTGGTCGCACACTTCGTTCTTTAGAGCTGGCTGGCGGCAAGCCCCCGGACGCTGACTGTCAGTTCGCCACTAGGGCAGTCACCTTGGCCAGCTCGTCGCTGTGGAGGTCTCGCTCGACTTCGAGGTCGTAGTCGGTCTGGATGTTGATCCAAAACCGGTCGTCTACACCGAGGGCCCGGGACAGGCGCAGGGCGGTGTCGGTCGTGATGGCCCGCTTGCCGCGGACGACCTCGCTGATCCGGGTCTGGGGGAGCCCGGTGGCCTGGGCGAGCCGGTACTGCGTGATGCCCAGCGGCTCCAGGAACTCGGTGAGCAGGATCTCGCCTGGAGTGATCGGGTCTGCACCCCGTCGGGGCAATGACGTGGTTCGATCGGACGGCCCTGGCACTCAAACGAATACGGGCCGCGGTGACGACAAGGCTCATCCAGGCTGCAACTTCGGCAGGGTAAGCGCTGGCCCTGGTGACGACACTCTGCATCCGGTGCCTGACTCGTTCACCGCAGACGGTGGGGGTGTTGAAGACCGTGCACAGGTGGGCTCATGCTGGGGGCGGGGGCTGACAATCAGGCTGGACTCAGCCGGCGACGCGCACCTGTTGGACCCCTTCACCGATCGGGACGCCGGCCTCGACAACTTCGAGCGTCTTGCCGCCACACCGTGGCCTGACCTCATTGGCGGCTCGAAAGGCGCGGACATCCTTGCGGGCCGCCAGGGCACCGATAGGTTGCGCGGCTATCGCGGCGATGACCGTCTGCTCGGTGGAGCGGGAAGAGACCGCCTGATTGGTGGGCTGGGCTCAGATCGAGTGAATGGCGGCACGGGCCGTTTTGACACTCCGGATTCGTGCAGTCGTGAGGTGGTAATTGGCTGTGAACTCCTGATCTAGGGGCGCATCGTTTACCACCTACGGCGCATACCGTCGGGACATCGGGCCAGCACTTGCGACTGCTCACTCAACGGCACACCCGGTCTTGACGCAGCAGCGGCGTAGCGTCTTTGCGGTCCATGGCAGAGAGCGTCATTTTCGGCGCGCCACGGCTACAGTGCCGGACTTGCCGGGGGGCTTTCGCTTCCACGATCTGCGGCACTACTACGCGAGCATGCTCATGGCTCCGGGGGCAGACGTGAAGGCCGTGCAGGCCAGGCTGCGGCATGCCAGCGCCAAGACAACCCTCGACACCTACGCCCACCTGATGCCTGACTCGGACGCCAAGACCAACGTCGCGATTGAGGACGTTGCCAACATCGAGATCGTGACGACGTTAATCGACGGTGTTGCCTTACCGTCGTCCGCTACCGAACGCCGCAGGTCAGCGACCTACCGAGATCAGATGTCGTAATAGAGCTCGAACTCGTGCGGAGTCGGACGCAGCTGGATCGGCGCGACCTCGTTCTCGCGTTTCCAGTCAATCCACGTCTCGATCAGGTCAGGCGTGAACACGCCACCGTCCAGCAGATACTCGTGGTCCTTCTCCAGCGCGGCGAGCACCTCGGGTAGCGATCCTGGCACCTGCGGGATGTCGGCGCGCTCGTCCGGCGGAAGTTCGTAGAGGTCCTTGTCGACCGGCTCCGGTGGCTCGATCTTGTTCTTCACGCCATCGATGCCGGCCATCATCATGGCGGCGAACGCCAGGTACGGGTTGGCCGACGGGTCGGGGACGCGGAACTCGATGCGCTTGGCCTTCGGGTTGCTGCCGGTGATGGGGATGCGGATGCAGGCGGAGCGGTTGCGCTGCGAGTAGACCAAGTTCACCGGTGCTTCGTAGCCGGGCACCAGGCGGCGGTAGCTGTTCACCGTCGGGTTGGTGAACGCGAGCAGGCTCGGCGCGTGGGCGAGTAGGCCGCCGATGTACCAGCGCGCGGTGTCGGAGAGGCCGCCGTATCCCATCTCGTCGTAGAAGAGCGGGACGCCGTCCTTCCATAGGCTCTGGTGACAGTGCATGCCTGACCCGTTGTCGCCAAAGAGCGGCTTCGGCATGAACGTCGCGGTGCGACCGTTCTTCCATGCCACGTTCTTGATGATGTACTTGAAGAGCATGATCTGATCGGCTGAGTGGGTCAGCGTCGAGAACTTGTAGTTGATCTCAGCCTGTCCTCCGGTGCCGACCTCGTGGTGGGCGCGCTCGACCTCAAGGCCGGCGTCCTGCAGCGTCAGGCTCATCTCGTCGCGCAGGTCAGCGAAGTGGTCGACGGGGGGAACGGGGAAGTACCCACCCTTGAAGCGAGTCTTGTACCCGAGGTTGCCACCCTCTTCCTCGCGGCCGCTGTTCCAGGCGCCCTCGATGGAGTCGACGAAGTAGCTGGCCGTGTTCTGCTTGGTCTCGAAGCGGACGTCGTCGAAGACGTAGAACTCAGCCTCGGCACCGAAGTAGACGGTGTCGGCGATGCCGGTGCTCTTGAGGTACTCCTCGGCCTTGGCCGCGATGTTGCGTGGGTCGCGGCTGTAGGGCTCGTCGGTGAACGGGTCGCGGATCGAGAAGTTGATGACCAGCGTCTTCTCAGCGCGGAACGGGTCGATGTAGGCGGTCGTGGGGTCGGGCACCAGCTTCATGTCGGACTCGTGGATCGCCTGGAAGCCGCGGATCGATGACCCGTCGAACATCAGCCCGTCGTCGAAGGCCGCCTGGTTGAAGTTGGTGGCCGGAACGTTGAAGTGCTGCATCACCCCCGGGAGGTCACAGAAGCGGACATCGACGAACTTCACGTCGTTCTTCTTGATGTAGCCAAGGACTTCGTCAGCGCTAGTGAACATGCATCCTCCAGAAGGGCCGGCTTGCTTCCCCACGAGCCGGGGCGGGCGGAACATCCGTGACGCTACGGGGGTGCGGTTTCCCGTCGGTGTCCCCAGTGTTTCAGCCGCGTTACCTGGCACGGATTTGGGTCACGGCCATTCACTGACGCTTCGCTCGCGCAGCGAATCTTGGTAGGCGGGCGTCCGGATCGGGAAAGACGACCTTCGCCCGCGAGCTGGCCGGACGCCTAGGGTTGCCGTTCCACGAGATGAAGGCCCTTTTCATGGCCCGGGTTGGACGCCAATCCCGACCTTCGCCGAAGATCTCGAGCGGGTCGTCGAAGCGGATCGCTAGGTCTTCGACTCCCAGGGGTAGACGGCGGTTCGCGAGCTCGTGTGGTGGCTGTCCGACACCGCGATCTGGCTCGGCTACCGGTGTCCGGTGGTGTTTGCCAGGGTGGTGCGCCGGTCGGCGTCCAGGGGATGGACGCGGGAGCCCACCTTCAATGGCAACGTCGAGCACTTCGTTGACTGGGCTGATCCCGAGCACCCGGTTCAGTGGTCGATGCGGAGGTTCCGCGCGGGCAGGGCCGAGCTCGAGGCGCGCTTCGCAGATCCGCGGTACGCCGACCTGCACAAGGTGCGAATCCGGCGTCCGGCCGCCGCGCAGTGGTACCTGGACCGACTCCGCTGAGCCGAGCCCGGCTGGCCGCCCCTGAGGTGGCGAAAACGGGCCAGACGTGGTGTTCGGCCGCCACCTTTGTGCACGATGATCACGTCACCTGGTCATCGTGCACCGGCTGGGGGGCCACGGGGGAGGGCGGGTGACGTGCTGCGCGCGGGTACCGGCAGTGGCGGCGCGGGTGCGCGGGCAAGGGCGGAGCCGTACCGTGGTGGCGTGGATCGCAAAGACATCGGATCGTGGCTCTCCGGGCCGCAGATCGACACCGGCCTGGACGGCGCTGCCGGCTACCCGGGTGAGCGGCTCGGGCTCCCCGAGTCTGGCCGAGGCTCCGTCACCCCGTGGGGACGCCGGGTCGTCGCCCTGGTCTTCGACTGGTTCGTGGTGCTGGGCGTCTCCTTGGCGTTGGTCGGCCCCCCGCAGCCCGGTGATGACACCTTCGGGCTGGTGAATCTGGCGGTCTTGGTGCTGATGTACGTCACGCTGCTGATGACCGCCGGCGTCACTCTCGGGATGTGGTTCATGGGACTAGCTGTATGGCCCGTTGGGTCGCAGCGCCTGTCGTTGCTGAGGGTCGCCGCCCGGTCGGTGCTGCTCGCCCTCGTCATCCCGGCGGTGATCTACGACCGTGATCGACGTGGCCTGCATGACAAGGTCGGCGGCACTGTCGTCGTGCGCGTCCGCTAGGGCATCGGCCCCGCTACGAGAGTTAGCCCCGGAATTTCGCAGAATTCGGCCCAGATCCGGGGCCAAGTCTCGTAGCGACGCCAGTTACCGCGCCTCGCCAGCGGCCGCGACGCCAGTTGCCGCGCCTCAGCGAGCTACCGCGCCTCGCGAGTTACCGCGGGCCGGATCCTCATCAGGTACGTCACGGTCGGTGTCATTCCGCGGCGCGCGTAGAACTCTCTGGCCCGGTCGTTGCCTTCCAGAACCGCGGTGAGAATGTCGGCGGCGCCGCGCCGGCCAAGCTCAGCCTCGGCCGCGTCCATGAGTGCGTTGCCCACGCCGTTGCCGCGCGCGTCAGGCATCAGCACGAGCGTCTCGATCTCGCCGATCAGGTCGCCGGTGTCCCACGTGTCGTCGGCTCCGGTGCGGATGTGGCACAGCGCGTAGCCGACCGGTGTCGTGCCCCGCTCGGCCAGGATCACGAGTGTGTCCGGGTCGGCGAAGAGATCTCCGTACAGGCGGCGTCTACGGGGCCACGAATCGGCGCGGTCGATCTCGCGGATGCCGGCGTTTCCGACCGCCTGGTGGTCGTCGAAGAGCTGCAGCCAGAGAGGTTCGAGAGCGTCAATGCAGTCGGCGCCCCTGAGGGTAAACGTGATGTCGCCGTGCGACCCGAGCGAGGAGCCGTCCGGTGATGGATTGGGCATCGCCGAGGCTAGCCGCGCATGCTGCGGGCTTGCTTGGTGCTGCGCGGCATCGGCCCCTTGGGGATCGGTAGCGCACCCTGCTGCGCGCCCAACGCCTTGAGCCGGTGGTTGAGCTCGTTGACCTGCCTGGCTGTGATCGACTTCGGCAGCTTGGTGACGGTGCGTGGCAACTTGCGAAGAGGGACCTCACCCTCCCCGCTGCCGGCGATGACCTCATGCACCGAGATATCAGGGGCGACGCGTGCGACCTTGCGCTTTTCTTGGTTGAGCAGCCCGCGGACGCGGGTGTGGTGGCCCTCGCCGACCAGGACGACTCCCGACCTGCCCACGACGCGGTGCACCAGGTCTTGCTGCTTGGTGAACGCGACAGCCGGCGTGACCGTCCACCCGCGCCGCAGCATGTTGAGGGATGCCGCGGCGGCTCCTGGCTGCCCCTCGATCTGGCCGTACACGGCGCGCTCGGCGCGTCGTCCAAAGATCCAGGCGGTCAGCGTCAGGCCGGTCATGAAACAGAGGAACCCAAGCAGGATGGGGCGGTTGATGACGAAACCGACACCCAGCAACACCAGGAAGGGACCGAAGAAGCAGCCGATCAGGATCCACGGGATCTTGGGGTCGGCCTTCTTGGTGATCTCGTAGGTCTGCTTGATCTGCGCGAGGCGTCCGGGCTTGTCGGGCTTGGCCGGGTCTTGCGCGTCCTGCTTCTTCCGGCTTCCCGGTTTGATCCGGTTCAACAGTCCCATGGGGCCAGCCTACGTGCCCGCGTGCGCCCCCCGAGGACCCCCTGACGTGGTCATCGGGGGGCAGACGTCGCGGTCGAACGCCACCTTTGCCCCCGGATGGGCACGTTGAGGTGCCCGGCGGGCGGTCCCATCGCCGATGGCGACAGGCGGGCGACTGCTCAGCCGGCGCTCCTGGCATCGAGCGCCTGCTGGTAGAGGCGTCCGGCGCGATACGACGAGCGGACGAGTGGGCCGCTCATCACCGCCACCATGCCGCGGTCGAGCGCCTGCTGGCCGAAGGCGTCGAACTCGTCGGGGGTGACCCAGCGGGAGATCGGGTGGTGCCGCTCGCTGGGACGGAGGTACTGGGTGATGGTGAGCAACTCGCAACCTGCCGCCACAAGCTGGTCGATCGCGCCCCGAACCTCGTCGGTTCCTCGCCGAGCCCGAGGATGAGGTTCGACTTGGTGACCAGGCCGGCGTCGCGCGCTGCGGTGATGACGTCGAGTGAGCGCTGATAGCGGAAGCCGGGACGGATGCCGCGGAAGATGCGCGGAACGGTTTCGACGTTGTGCGCGAGAACTTCAGGTCGCGCGTCGAACACGTCGGCCAGCAGCTGCGGTTTGCCGGAGAAGTCGGGGATCAGCAGCTCGACGCCGGTGTCGGGATTGAGCGCGTGGATTTGACGCACGGTCTCGGCATAGAGCCAGGCGCCACCGTCGTCAAGGTCGTCGCGTGCGACGCCAGTGACGGTCGCATA
>JAJAYM010000199.1 GCA_027117675.1 Actinomycetes bacterium
CACCGGTGCCGCACATGGCTCCGCTCTCGGCGCCGACGATGTTGGGGCCACCAAGCGAGTACTCGGCTTTGCCGACGACTCGACCTTCGCCGTTGAACCCGCCGTGCTGGCACACGCCCGCCAGGTGGTCGTCAAGGGGCGTGACTTGCACGACCAGTGGCGGGCGTCGTACGACGAGTGGGCAGCAGCCAACCCCGAGTCGGCCGCACTGCGCGAACGACTGGCCAAGGGGCAGCTCCCCGACGACTGGCGGATGCACCTGCCGACGTTCGAGGCAGGCACATCGGTGGCGACCCGCTCAGCCTCGGGAAAGACGCTGGCCGCTCTCGCCGACGTGCTCCCGGAGCTGTGGGGTGGCTCAGCCGACCTGGGCGGTTCCAACATCACCACCATGCCTGGCCAGCCGTCTGCCCTGCCGGTTGACCGGCAGACCGCGGCCTGGTCAGGGCATCCGTTCGGTCGCACGCTGCATTTCGGCGTCCGCGAACATGCCATGGGTGCCATCGCCAACGGCATCGCCCTCGAGGGCCATACCCGCCCGTACGTCGGCACCTTTCTCGTCTTCAGCGACTACATGCGGCCATCGGTGCGCCTTGCTGCGCTGATGGGGCTCTCCCCCGTCTATGTCTGGACCCACGACTCCATCGGCGTCGGTGAGGACGGTCCGACCCATCAGCCGATCGAACACCTGGCGGCGCTCCGAGCGATCCCACTCTTGTCAGTGGTTCGACCTGCCGACGCCAACGAGACGGTCGCAGCGTGGGCCGTTGCCCTGGAAAGTCAGAACGGCCCGGTCGCCATGGCGCTGACCCGACAGAGCGTCCCGGTGCTTGCGGGCACCGCGGAGCGAGCCGGCGAGGGCACCGCCCGCGGTGGCTACGTGTTGCTCGACACATCCCGTCCTGGCGACGTCCCCGATGTCCTCCTCGTCGCCACCGGCTCTGAGGTACAGCTCGCTGTCGAAGCTGCCGCACGGCTGGCTGCTCAGGGGACAGCGGCTCGGGTCGTCTCGATGCCGTGCTTGGAGTGGTTCGACCAGCAGCCGTCGGAGTACCGCGAGTCCGTCGTGCCGCCTCAGGTGCGCGCCCGGGTTGCCGTTGAGGCCGGGTCACCGCTGTCGTGGTGGCGCTTGGTCGGCGACAGCGGCCGAGTCGTCGGGATTGACCCCTACGGAGCGTCGGCGGATCAAGGCACCCTGTTCGCGCAGTTCGGACTCACCACGGAGGCCGTCGTCGCTGCCGCTCAGGAGTCGCTGGCGGCGGCAGCACAGGTGGGGAGCTGAACCGACCGGTGGATGGTGTTCAGCGGCTCGCCGCAAGCGGTGTCTCAGTCTGGCTCGATGATCTCGGCCGGGACCGTCTGCTGTCGGGGGAACTGACCGAGCTCGTCGCCCGTGGCGTCTGTGGAGTCACTACGAACCCCTCGATCTTTGCGGCTGCGGTGTCCAGCGGCACTGCATATGCGCGGCAACTGGCAGCCCTTGCCGAGTCGACGCCCGAACAAGCCCTGCACGCACTCATGGTGGCCGACGTGCAGGACGCCTGCGACGTGCTGCGCGGCGTCTTTGCCGACTCTGCCTTCCTCGATGGCCGTGTTTCGCTGGAGGGCGACCCCCGGCTCGCCTTCGACACCGAGGCGACCGTCGATGCGGCAGCGCAGGTCTGGGCCGATGTCGATCGACCCAATGTGATGGTGAAGATCCCCGCTACCCGCTCGGGGCTGCCGGCAATTACCGAGACGCTGGCGGCGGGGATCAGTGTGAACGTCACCTTGATCTTCGGCCGAGAGCGCTACCTCGACGTCCAAGACGCCTGGTTGTCCGGCCTGGAGGCCGCGAGGGCTGCTGGCCACGACCTGGGCTCGATCGGTTCGGTCGCCTCGTTCTTCGTCAGCCGTCTCGACACAGCGATAGACGGCCGGCTCGACGCGATGGCAGCAGCTGGCTCGGTTGATGCCCACACCCATCAGCGGCTGCGCGGGCGTGCAGCGGTCGCGAACGCCCGAACCGCGTACCGCGCTTTCCGTCAGCTGCTGGCCGACGACAGGTGGAGCGCCCTCGCGTCAGCCGGCGCCCAACCGCAGCGCCCGCTCTGGGCCTCAACCAGCACCAAAGACCCCACCTTCGCCGCGACGCGATACGTCGAAGAGCTGGTAGCGCCGCAGACGGTCAACACCATGCCAGCGCCGACGCTGAAAGCCGTCGGGGCCTCGTCGGATCAGTGGCCGGTCGCGATTGGGCTCGCCGATGAAGATGCGGCAGCCGACACCGGGTTGTTCGGCGAGCTGGCCGAGGTCGGGATCGATTACCAGCAGGTCGTCGCCGAACTGGAAGACGCAGGGGTGGCGTCGTTCATGGATGCCTGGAACACCCTGCTCGACCTCGTCCGGTCGACCCAACGCTCGCGGCTGCGCTAGGCCTCGCCGCGGAGCTTCGCGAGCGCCTCAGCGAGGATTGCCTCGCCGTCGGCATCTGAGCGGCGCTCTTTCACATACGCAAGGTGGGTCTTGTAAGGCTCGTTCTTTGGAGCTGAAGGCGGTGTCTCGCGGTTCTGGCCGGCTGGCATTCCGCAGCGTGGACAGTCCCAGGTGTCGGGAATATCTGCCCCGTCGGCAAAACTGGGGCGTGACTCATGGGCGTTGGCGCACCAGTAGCTGATGCGTCGCCGGGGAGCCGGCTCCCCGCGTTCGGCCTCGCCCATCGGGCCAGCACCCACCCGACTCCCGCGAATGGCGCTACCACCAGCCATCTGCTCACCGCCTCCAGTTACATGTCGTGTTCAAATGGGCCCTGCAATGGCCCGCTAGGTACGCCCGCCTTGGGCCCATCGTGGTGACTAGTTCGATCCGAGCAGCAAGCCGAGCCCGACGATGCACACGAACCAAACGATCCCAGCGGCGATGGTCATCCGGTCAAGGTTTCGCTCCACCACGTTCGACCCGCCCAGGGACGTTGACATGCCGCCACCAAACATGTCGGAGAGACCGCCACCTTTACCCTTGTGGAGCAAGATGAGCGCGAGTAGCGCAAGACTCATCAGGTTGACAACCACCATGAGGGTGATCTCTATCGTGGACACCGAGAATCTCCTCGTGAAGGTGTTGGGGCGGTATAAGGATAGGCATGCCGGAGCCGTTGGCGTGGCCGGACCCCCCGAGTCACCCCGACGATGGCTCCGCTCCCTGGTATCGGATGATCCCGACGAACTCCTCGGCAGACAGGCTCGCGCCGCCCACGAGCGCACCGTCCACATCGGGCTGAGCCATGATGCCCGCAGCATTGGCTGCCTTGACCGAACCGCCGTAGAGGACCCGAACGGCGGCGGCTACATCTTCGCCATGGGTCGTGCTGACCCACGTCCTGATCGCGCCACACACCTCTTGCGCGTCCTCGGGAGTAGCCACTTCACCCGTTCCGATGGCCCATACCGGCTCGTAGGCGATCACCGTGGCAGCCAGGTCGTCGACGCCGTCGACCGATCCACTGAGCTGCTCGAGCACCTTCGCGACGTGGTCGCCTGCCTGGCGCACCTGGAGCGCCTCGCCGACACAGATGATCGGCGTGATCAAGTGCTGACGAGCGGCCCGCGCCTTGGCCGCCACTGTTGCGTCGTGCTCGTGGTGGTTGGCTCGGCGTTCCGAGTGCCCAACCGTCACGTAACGGCATCCGAGCTTGGCCAGCATCGCCGCAGATATCTCCCCGGTGAAGGCCCCACTGGGCTGAGCGGAAAGATCTTGAGCTCCGTAGCCAATCCGTACGTGATCGGCGTCGATGAGCGTCTGCACCGATCTGATGTCGGTGAACGGCGGAAGGACGGCCACTTCCACCGCGTCCAGGTCAGCCTCCGTCAGGCGGAAGGCGAGGTCTTGGACGAGATGCATCGCCTCAAGGTGGTTCAGGTTCATCTTCCAGTTGCCAGCCATCAACGGGATCCGGCCCGGATGCTTGCCCGATCTGCTCATCAGCGCGCTCCAGCCTCTCGGGGGGTGTGGTCGAGAACGGCGATCCCTGGAAGGACGCGACCCTCGAGAAACTCAAGGGAGGCACCGCCGCCGGTGGAAATGTGACCGAAGGCCCCCTCGTCGAAGCCAAGCGTCCGAACGGCCGCCGCCGAGTCGCCTCCGCCGACCACCGTGAAGGCAGCTGAGTCCACGAGAGCTTGGGCGACTGCACGTGTTCCCGATGCAAATGCCGGGAACTCAAAGACCCCCATCGGGCCGTTCCAGAAGACCGTCTGAGCATCGGCGAGCGCCTTCGCAAACTCGGCCTGGGCGGCCGGGCCGATATCGAGGCCTATCGCGCCGTCGGGGATCGCCGACGCAGCCACTACCGTCGACTCAGCGTCTGGGGCGAACCGCTTGGCCACGACGATGTCACTGGGAAGCACGATGGCGATCCCACGTCGATCCGCGTCGGCCAACAGCCCACGTACCGTCTCGATCTGGTCCGGCTCCAACAAGGACGCTCCCGTTGGATGCCCCTGTGCCGCTAGGAACGTGAACGCCATTCCGCCACCCACGAGCATCCGGTCGACGCGGTCGAGCAGATGGGCGATGACGGCAAGCTTGTCACTGACCTTGGACCCGCCCAGTACGACGGCGTAGGGCCGCTTCGGTTCGTCGGTCAGCCGCGCGAGCACCTGCATCTCTGCGGCAACTAAGAGGCCAGCGTACGAAGGGCGCAGAGTGGCGATCTCGAAAACGCTCGCCTGCCTGCGGTGCACAACACCGAAACCGTCACTGACGAACACGTCGCACAGAGCGGCATAGTCTTCGGCCAGACGTGTGCGCTCGGCGTCGTCCTTGCTCGTCTCACGTGGGTCGAAGCGCACATTTTCCAGCAGCAGAACACCGCCGTCAGCTAGCGCCTGGACAGCGGCTTCGGCCTTCGGCCCAGAGGAAGCGGCGACGAAGCCGACCGGGGTGCCGAGAAGCTCACCCAGGCGGATGGCTATCGGCGCCAGTGACAGGTCAGGATGGGGTTCACCCCCGGGGCGCCCCAGATGTGCGGCAACGACAACCCGCGCCCCAGCGTCCATCAGCAGGCGAAGCGTGGGGAGGCTGGCCCGCAGCCGCCCGTCGTCGGTGATCTGGTCGCCATCCATCGGCACGTTGAGATCAGAGCGCACAAGAACACGTGAACCCGCGACCCGGGCACCTGACAACTCGCCCTGCGGATCAAGCAGGGAGTTCAATGAGCGCACGGCCGTCTACAGACTTTGGCCGACGTAGCCGACGAGATCGACGAGACGGTTGGAGTAGCCCCACTCGTTGTCGTACCAGCCCACCACCTTGACCAGTGACCCCGACGCGTTCGTCAACTGTGCGTCGAGGATGCAGGACGAGGGATCGGTGACGATGTCGGAAGACACGATCGGATCTTCGGTGTAGCTGAGGTAGCCGGCCAGTGGACCGTCGGCGGCGGCCTTCATCGCAGCGTTGACCTCGTCTTTGGTCACCTCGCGGCTCAGCTGCGCGGTCAAGTCAGTCGCCGATCCGGTGGGGATGGGAATCCGCATCGAGTACCCGTCCAACTTCCCCAACATGTCGGGAAGTACGAGACCGATCGCCTTGGCGGCTCCGGTCGACGTTGGGATCATGTTGATGGCGGCGGCCCGAGCGCGACGGAGGTCGGTGTGCGGGAAGTCGAGGATCTTCTGGTCGTTGGTGTAAGCGTGAATCGTCGTCATCAGCCCACGCTCGATACCGAATGCATCCCGCAACACCATCGCCATGGGGGCGAGACAGTTGGTGGTGCATGAGGCATTCGAGATGATGTTGTGCTGGGCCGGGTCGTAGTCGGTGTGGTTGACGCCCATGACGACGGTGACGTCTTCGCCCTTGGCCGGCGCCGAGATGATGACCTTCTTGGCGCCGGCGGCCCGATGCCCAGCCGCCTTACTCGCGTCAGTGAAGAACCCGGTCGACTCGACGACGATGTCCGCTCCGAGGTCGCCCCATGGTAAAGCCGATGGGTCAGTCTCCTTGGAGACCGGGATCCGGCGGCCATCGACGACGAGGCCACCGTCGTCTGCGGTCACCACTCCGGGGAAGCGCCCAAGGATCGAGTCGTACTTCGTCAGATGGGCCAGGGTTTTCGTGTCGGTGAGGTCGTTGATCCCGACGATCTCGACATCAGCGTCGCTAGCAACGAGCGCCCGGTAGAAGTTACGGCCGATCCGGCCGAACCCGTTGATCCCGACCCGAACGCTCACGTGATCTCCCTTGGCAGACATGGGTGAAACTACTCGGATCTGACCCTACAACCGGAGCATGTCCGCAGTGACGTTCGCCTCCGTGCCCTCGATGCCCAAGTCGGACGCCCGCTTGTCGGCCATCGCGAGCAGCCGTCTGATCCGGCCGGCTATCGCATCTTTGGTCAGCGGTGGATCAGCGAGCGCTCCCAGCTCTTCCAGGCTGGCCTGTTTGTGCTTCAGTCGCAGGTGGCCGGCCACGGACAGATGCTCGGGTACCTCGTCGCCCAATATCTCCAGGGCTCGTTCGACTCTGGCTCCGGCCGCGACGGCCGCCCTGGCCGAGCGCCGTAAGTTGGCGTCGTCGAAGTTCGCCAGGCGGTTCGCGGTGGCTCGCACCTCGCGACGCATCCGGCGGTCCTCCCACGCGAGCACACTGTCGTGGGCACCGAGTCGGGTAAGCATTGCGCCGATGGCGTCACCGTCACGTATCACCACTCGGTCGACACCGCGCACTTCGCGGGCCTTGGATGAAATGCCGAGTCGGCGCGCAGCGCCAACCAGCGCCAAGGCTGCTTCCGGTCCGGGACAGGTGATCTCCAGGGCTGAGGACCGGCCAGGCTCGGTCAGCGATCCATGCGCGAGGAAGGCCCCACGCCACGCCGATTCAGCGTCGCAGATCGCGCCTGAGACGACGGGGGGCGGAAGCCCCCGCACCGGACGTCCTCGACCGTCGACGAGCCCGGTCTGGCGGGCCAGGGCGTCGCCGTCCTTGACGATCCTGACGACGTAGCGGGTTCCCTTACGGAGGCCGCCGGACGCCAGTACCGCGAGGTCGCTGGAGTGCCCGTAGACCTCCGAGATGTCTTTGCGGAGCCGCCGCGCCGATGCTCCGGTGTCGAGCTCTGCTTCGAGGACGATATGCCCGCTGACAAGGTGGAGCGCTCCGGCGAATCTCAGGAGTGCTGACACCTCTGCCTTTCGGCAACACGGCTTGGTGACGGTCAGCCGAGCAAGCTCGTCCTTCACCTGGGCGGTCATGGCCATAGGCGGCATCCTCTCACCCTGACCCGGTCTGCGGGGGCTGTGGGGCGGATACCACCGAGCGTAGGACCCGAGCCAGTGCGTCGGGGTCGTGCCTCGGCAGCCCGGATTGCTCACGCACGGTAACCAACCTGACCGAGGCGCCGAGGTGCGCCGCCGCCTTCTGCAGGGCATCTCGGTCGGGGACCGACGAGGGATCGGCGATCACGACGTCGATGTCAAGCCCTGGAGCGTGCCGCTCAAGAACCTCCAGGTACGACTCAGGCGTGAAGCCGGTGGTTTCACCTTGCTGCGGCTCGAGGTTGAGGATCACCATTCGCCGCGCCCTAGTGGCTCGGATGGCAGCGGCCAGTTCGGGGACCAAGAGGTGCGGGATCACGCTGGTGAACCACGACCCTGGCCCTAGTACAACCCAGTCGGCCTCCTCGATAGCCGTGACTGCCTCGGGACAGGCCGGCGGTGCAGTTGGCAACACCATCACGTCGACTATCCGCCCCGTCGCAGTCGCAACCGCCACCTGTCCACGCACCGTTGCCAGGGAACCGTCGGACTGCTCGATACTGGCTTCGATCTCCAGCGGGACCGTGGTCATGGGCAGGACCCGACCGCTCGACTTCAACAACCGGCCCACCCAGTCGAGACCTTGAACCGGGTCGTCGGCAGCCAACTCCCAAAGCGCCACAATCAGCAGGTTGCCCAGGCTGTGACCGGCTAGCTCGCCTGGACCGGCAAATCGGTGCTGGATGACGCGGCTCCAGGTATGGCCCCACTCGTCGTCTTCGCAGAGCGCCGCCAGGGCCATCCGGAGGTCGCCGGGTGGCAGAACACCAAGGTCGCGCCGCAGCCGACCACTGGAACCGCCATCGTCGGCGACAGTTACCACCGCCGTCACATTCGCCGTTACCCGCCGGAGCGCTGCCAACGAAGTCGCCAAGCCGTGGCCACCGCCGAAGGCCACCACGGCGGGGCCGGCAGCGACGGCGTCGTCGTCAGCATCGTCAGCATCGTCAGCATCGTCAGCATCGTTGGCATCGTTGGCCGGCTTCACGGGCGTCACTCTCGGCCGAGGTCACGGTGGACGACCCGGATCGACACACTTTCGGAGGCGAGCCGCCGCATGAGCTCAACTGAGAGGGCAACGCTACGGTGCCGACCACCGGTACACCCCAGTGCGACCGTGGCGTAGCGCCTGTTCTCAACGCGGTAGCCCTCGAGCGCGATCCGCAGTGCCGTCTCATAGGCATCCAGGAACGGCGCGGCGTCGGACTGGCCGAGAACGTAGTCAGAAACCACTGCGTCCTCGCCGCTGAGCGGTCGCAACTCAGGCACCCAGTAGGGATTCGGAAGAAATCGGCAGTCAGCGACGAAATCTGCGTCGACCGGCAGGCCGTACTTGAAGCCGAAAGACATCACCGTGATCTGTACCGGTCGGGTGCCCCCGTGGCCGAGCGCCGTCTGGATCCTGGTTCGGAGCTGGTGAACGTTGAGGGGGCTGGTGTCGATGAGGAGATCCGCCGACTCTCGCAACGTCACCAGTAGCGCTCGCTCTGCCGCGATTCCATCAACCAGTCGCCCGTCTCCCTGCAATGGATGTGGACGTCGCGAAGACTCAAACCGCCGGACGATGGTGTCGTCGTCGGCCTCGAGGAAGACGAGCCGGGGCTCGATACCGAAGCTCTCGACCGCGCGCAAGGCCGCCTGCAGATCGCCGAAGAACTCACCACCACGGACGTCAGCGACGGCGGCGATCCGCAGTGTCTCAGACTCGATACCCGACTCGGCGTTCCCGGTGGCGACCGCTGCTCGCCCCTGTCGGGCCAACTCGACCAACCGCGGCAGCAGGGATGGCGGCATGTTGTCGACCACGAACCAGCCGAGGTCCTCGAGGGCATCGGCCGCGGTGCTCCGCCCGGCACCCGACATCCCAGTGAGAACGAGCACCTCCGGCCGGTCTGCGGAAACCCCCGTGACGCCTGTGGGCGCCTCCGGAGCGGGGAGCGATGCGCTGCTGCTGTCGGACACAGGGTCATTCTGTCGCACATCGGTCAGAGTGCGGGGCCATCGCTGACGATCTCGCCTGTTGAGGTATCGATCCGCTCGGCCGGGGGTTGATCGGCAAGCGTTGCGACGATGGTCGCGGCCAGCTGGGGACCGATCCCCGCGACCTCTTGAAGACCCCCGGTGCCAGCCAACTTGATGTTGCGCAGCGACCCGAAGTGCCGCAGCAGGGCGCGTTTGCGCTCGGGACCTAGCCCCGGAATCGCATCGAGGGCACTCGTGGTGGTGTGTCGGCTGCGACGTTGGCGTTGGTAGGCGATCGCAAAGCGGTGTGCCTCGTCCCTGACCCGCTGCAAGAGGAAGAGTCCCTGGGAGCCACGGGACAAGATCATCGGTGCTTCATCACCGGCGACCCATACTTCCTCAAGTCGCTTGGCCAGCCCAACGACTGTCACGTCGGTGATCCCCAGTTCCGTGACGGCATCGGCCGCGGCGGCGGCCTGAATGGGGCCGCCGTCGACGACGACGAGCTGTGGACGGTAGGCGAAGCGCTTCGGGCGTCCGACGTCATCGTCGTCACTTCGCTCTCCTTGACCGTCCGCCATGCGCCGAAATCGCCGCCCCACCACCTCAGCCATCGCCGCAGGATCGTCGCCACCCGGACTACGCACCGAGAACCGACGGTAGTCGCTGGTCCTCGGCATTCCATCTTCGAAGACGACCATGGAGGCAACCGGATCAGTGCCGGCTAGATGTGAGATGTCGAAGCATTCGATGCGCAACGGAGCTTCTGGCAGGCCAAGAGCCTCTTGCAGCTCCTCGAGCGCGACCGCTCGAGCCGTCAGGTCTCCCGAGCGCTTGACCTTGTGGAGCACCAACGACTGCGAAGCATTTTGGGCCACCGTTTCCATCAGCGCCCGCTTGTCGCCCCGCATCGGTTTACGGACGTCGACGTGGGAGCCTCGCCGCTCGGAGAGCCAGTCGCTGACCAGGCGGCGATCGGTCGGAGCGATGCCGGTGAGCACTTCACGTGGTATCGACTCTGGTACGAGCTCGCCGTAGAGATACGTGAGAAACTGCTCCATCAATGCCGGTCCGTCGACATCGTCGATCTTCTCGGTGACGGTGCCCCGCTGTCCGCGCACGCGCCCGCCGCGCACGTGGAACACGTGAAAAGCCACCTCAAGCTCGTCCTCCACCATCGCGATGACATCGGCATCTGTGTCGTCCGGCAACACGACCGTGTTCCGCTCCAGAGCGCGTTCAAGCGCCCGGATGTCGTCGCGTAGCCGAGCGGCGCGCTCGTACTCCTGAGCGTTGGACGCCTCCACCATCTGGCGTTGTCGGTCCTTCATGAAGCGTCCGGTGTCGCCGGCGAGGAAGGCACAGAGATCGTCAACGAGTGCTCGGTGGTCATCGGCGGAGATACGGTCGACGCAGGGCGCCGTGCACTTGTCGATGTACCCGAGCAGGCAAGGGCGTCCCATCTGACCAGCGCGCTTGAAGACGCCAGGGCTACACGACCGAATCGGGAAAACGCGCAGCAGCTGGTCGAGCGTTTCGCGGATCGCCCATGCGTGGGAGTAGGGCCCGAAGTAGCGGACCCCTTTGCGCTTGGATCCGCGCATGACTTGGGCGCGGGGAAAGGTTTCACCGACACTGACGGCGAGGAACGGATAGCTTTTGTCGTCGCGGTACTTGACGTTGAAGCGGGGATCGAACTCCTTGATCCATGCGTATTCGAGTTGGAGCGCCTCTACCTCCGTGGCGACGACCGTCCAGGTCACCGACGAAGCCGCCCACACCATCGAGTGGGTGCGCGGATGGAGCGCATCGGGATCCTGGAAGTACTGGCCGAGCCGGCTCCGGAGGCTCTTCGCCTTGCCGACGTAGACAACCCGCCCCTCGGGGTCCAGAAATCGATAGACCCCGGGACGGTCCGGGATACTGCCCTGAGTCGGTCGGTAGAGCGCGGGATCCATGGACGAGCGCTAGGCGCGGACCACCGAGGGGCCATCGACGGTCACTGCGACGGAAGGCAGTGGCGACGTGGCTGGGCCGGTGACCACCGAGCCGTCCTCGACCGAGAACTGCGAGCCATGACAGGCACAGTTAATCGTCCCGTCGGCGACATCGGCCACCGGACAACTCTTATGGGTGCAGATTGACGAGAAGGCGACAAACTCCCCAGCCGTCGGCTGTGTGACAACCACCTGTGGGTCGTCGAGAATTACCCCGCCCCCTTCGGGTACGTCGGCGGTCGCAACGAGCACCTCGGCGTTGCCGCCGTCACCGCCGTCACCACCCTGCGGCTCCGATCCGGAAGGCGTAGGGCTGGGGTCGGTCGCCGCCGGCTCATCGGAACCACATGCCGCGAGTGCGGGTGCCGCGGCCAGCACAGCCCCACCCACCACGACACCTCGGAGCAGTGTTCTCCGCTCGAGCGCCTGCTGTGCCTCGTCAATCGTGCTACTTACATGTCGAACCGGTCAATGGTTCCCGCTAACCCCGAGCGTACGCGGAACACCTCGATTCGACATCCCGCGCCGACGTGAATCAGCCTGCCTTCTTGCGCCGTGCGGCGCGCCGAGGTTTGCGCGACGGTGTCACGATGGCGGCAAGGAACGAGCCAGTGTGGCTCGTCGAGACAGCCGCCACGTCTTCTGGGGTACCTTCGGCGACGATCAGGCCCCCGCCCGAACCTCCCTCTGGACCGAGGTCGATGAGCCAGTCAGCAGTCTTGATTACGTCAAGGTTGTGCTCGATCACGATCACTGAGTTTCCAGCGTCGACCAGGCGTCCGAGGACTCCCAGCAACTTTCGGATGTCCTCAAAGTGCAGACCCGTTGTCGGTTCGTCGAGGACATAGACGGTGCGACCGGTCGAGCGCTTCTGCAACTCGGCCGCGAGTTTGACGCGTTGGGCCTCGCCACCAGAAAGTGTCGGCGCTGGCTGACCCAGCCGCACGTAACCCAACCCGACGTCGGTGAGGGTCTGCAAGTGGCGGGCGATCGCGGGGATAGCGGCGAAGAACTCCAATCCTTCCTCGATTGGCATGTCGAGTACCTCGGCAATGGTCTTCCCCTTGAAGTGAACTTCTAGCGTCTCGCGGTTGTAGCGCGCGCCGTGACAGACCTCACAGGGGACGTACACGTCGGGGAGAAAGTTCATCTCAATTTTGATGGTGCCGTCACCTGAACAGGCTTCGCAGCGTCCGCCCTTGACGTTGAACGAGAAGCGTCCGGGCTGGTAGCCACGGACCTTTGACTCAGGACTGTTCGCGAACAGCTTCCGGACGTGATCGAACACACCGGTGTAGGTGGCAGGATTGGACCGCGGTGTGCGACCAATGGGGCTCTGATCCACGTGCACGACCTTGTCGATGTGCTCGAGGCCGGTGACCTTGGTATGCCGCCCCGGCACGGTGCGGGCGGAATAGACGTGCCGCGCCAGGGATGCGTAGAGGATGTCGTTCACGAGCGTCGACTTGCCAGAGCCGCTGACCCCGGTGACCGCAGTAAGTACGCCGAGGGGGAACGCCACCGTGACATCTTGCAGGTTGTTCTCCCTGGCACCGTGGACGACGATCTCGCGCTTGGGGGTGAGCGGACGCCGAATCTGTGGTGTCTCGATCTCGAGGCGCTTGTCGAGATATGCCCCGGTCATCGAGTCTCCGCAGGCAAGCAGGTCGTCGACGGTTCCAGAGACGACCACCTGTCCCCCGTGCTCGCCGGCACCTGGTCCGATGTCGACGACCCAGTCGGCGGCTCGGATGGTGTCTTCGTCGTGCTCGACCACGATCAGGGTGTTTCCCAGATCGCGGAGTCTCACCAACGTCTCGATCAGTCGATGGTTGTCCCTCTGGTGCAAACCGATACTCGGCTCATCCAGCACGTAGAGGACACCGACGAGCCCAGATCCGATCTGGGTGGCCAGCCGAATGCGCTGAG
The DNA here is from genome assembly GCA_027117675.1 of Actinomycetes bacterium. Lineage (GTDB taxonomy): Bacteria > Actinomycetota > Actinomycetes > JAHEKZ01 > JAHEKZ01 > JAHEKZ01. The sequence continues at coordinate 13,184 of JAJAYM010000199.1, forward strand.
CCTCCCCACCGGCTAGGGTGCCGGCCGCACGGTCCAGCGTCAGGTAGTGCAGGCCGACGTCGATGAGGAAGCGCAGGCGCTCGTTCACCTCTTTCAGGACCCGAACGGCGATCTGTTCCTCACGGGCCGAAAGCTCAAGGGAGAGCAGGAAGTCAGCGGCGTCGCCCATCGGAAGGGCCGCGACGCTCGCGATCGAACGACCGCCCAGGGTGACGGCCAAGGCGATCGGCTTCAGCCGCGAGCCAGCACAGGAACTACAAGGAATCTGACGCATGTAGCCCTCGAACCGCTCACGCGAGGTATCGGTCTCAGCCTCTGAATGACGACGCTTCACGTAAGGAACGACACCCTCAAAGGCGGCGTAGTACGAGCGCTGGCGTCCGTAACGGTTTCGATACTTGACGTGCACTTGCTCGTCGACGCCGTGCAGAACTGCGCGCCGCACCTTTACCGGCAGCTTGCGGAACGGGACATCAACGTCGAAGCCCATCTCTTCCCCGAGCGACTCAAGAAGGCGGGTGAAGTATTGGCTGGTGTGCGCGCCGGTCCACGGCGAGATCGCGCCAGCAGCCAGCGACTTCCGCGGGTCGGGGACGAGGAGCTCTTCGTCGACCTCCATCTGCGTACCAAGACCGTGACAGTCAGGACAGGCGCCGTAGGGGCTGTTGAAGGAAAAGGAGCGCGGCTCGAGCTCATCGAACGACAACCCGTCGCGCGTGCAGGAGAGGTGTTCGGAGAACGTCCGTTCGCGCTCCGGGTCGTCTTCGGGACGATCGACAAACTCGAGCACGACGAGGCCGCCAGCCAACCCGAGGGCAGTCTCGACCGAGTCCGTCAACCGCTGCTTGGACGACGCCTTCACCGCGAGACGATCGACGACCACCTCGATGGTGTGCTTCTTCTGCTTGTTGAGCTTTGGCACCTCACCGAGCGGATAGACCGTGCCGTTGACCCGAGCGCGCGAGTAGCCCTGCGCCTGCAGCTGGCGGAAGAGGTCGAGGTACTCGCCCTTCCGTCCTCGCGCCACCGGGGCCAGCACCTGGAACCGGGAACCTTGCTCCAGAGCGAGCACCTGGTCGACGATATGCTGGGGCGTCTGCCGAGCGATCGGATCGCCGCAGACGGGGCAGTGTGGATGGCCAATCCGCGCGTAGAGCAGGCGCAGGTAGTCGTAAACCTCGGTGATCGTTCCCACCGTCGAGCGAGGGTTTCGCGATGTCGACTTCTGGTCGATCGAGACTGCCGGAGACAGCCCCTCGATGAAGTCGACGTCAGGCTTGTCCATTTGGCCAAGGAACTGCCTGGCGTACGCCGAGAGACTTTCGACGTAGCGGCGTTGCCCTTCCGCAAAGATCGTGTCGAAGGCAAGGCTGGACTTTCCGGAGCCGGAGAGGCCGGTGAACACGATCAGGGCATCCCTTGGCAGGTCGAGGGGGACGTCATTGAGATTGTGCTCGCGCGCTCCGCGCACGATCAGCCGGTCAGCCACTCGCCATCCTCGGTGTTCAGGTCGTCGGGCACGGTCGTTGGCATCCCACGGCGGCGGCCGAACCGCAGCCTTCGGGACTCCGTCAGCGTAACCGGGCCCACTGACAGGTTCTTCCCGAAGCGGGGCAGGCATGGACCACGGCCGGTAGCGTCAGGGCATGAGCCTCGCCGTCCCCCTCACACATCTGACTGAGCTGGCGACCGCCGAGGCGTGCCTGGCGGCCGACCTGGCCGGACGCGACCAGGCCTGGGCTGCCCAGCCGTCCGCACTGCCAGGTTGGAGCCGGGGCCAAGTCGTCGGTCACTTGGCCGGCAGCGCCTTCGGAATGATCAACCTCTGCGAGTGGGCGGCGAGCGGAGCGGAGATGCCCATGTACCACTCCCCTGAAGTTCGGGCCAGCGAGATCGAGCGTCGCGCCGCCCTGCCCTGGCCCGCACTCGTCCAAGATGTGCATGCTGGCGCCGCAGCCTTGGCAGCACGGCTCGGCGACCTGGACGAACCGCTCGGGGAGCGGACCGTGCGGCTCGGATCAGGTGCCACGCTCGGTGCTGCTGACCTCGCCGCCGTCCGAATCCGGGAAATCGAGATCCACCGCGTCGACTTAGCCGCCGAGTATCAGCCGATCGACTGGGCAATGCCGTTCACGATGCGAACCTTCGGTCAGCTCGCGCCCTTTTTCCGGACTCAGCGCGAGGTCCCGGCCCACATGCTCCGGTCGGTCGACTCGGGCCGGTGCTGGGAGGTCGGTGCGTCCGGTCCAGACCTCCTCGGCACAGAGGCTGACCTGCTCGGCTGGCTCCTCGGTCGGCCACCTGGGCCACTGCGTACCTCCGACGGTTCCCCGATACCCGTCGCCCCCGCCTGGTTGTGACACCGACCCAAGAGGAGAACCCGATGTCGTACACCGGAGAAGTGGTCGTCGATGGCCCAGCCCAGACGCGCGAGCTGCCCGCGCTCATCATCAGCAAGGTCGCCGTCGGGCCGTACAACAACAACTGCTACCTGCTGCGATGTCGACGCACCGACGACCAACTGCTGATCGATGCCGCAGACGAGCCGGAAGTTCTGACAGCGCTGATCGGCTCCAACGGCTTGGCGACCGTCGTGACGACCCATCGTCACGGCGACCACTGGCAGGCACTCCCGGCAGTCGTCGTTGCCACCGGTGCCAAGACGGTCGCGCATCCGCTCGACGCCCCTGAACTACCCGTTGACACTGACGTTCTCGTGGATCACGGAGCGACGGTTGCTGTAGGCGACGTCACCCTTGAGGTGATCCACCTCCGTGGGCATACCCCCGGCAGCATCGCGTTGCTTTACGACGACCCGGAGGGGACGCCGCACCTTTTCACCGCCGACAGCCTCTTCCCCGGTGGCGTCGGGAAGACAACGCCCGATACCTTCCCGCAACTCTTCGCGGACGTAAACGAGCGCATCTTCGAACGGCTCCCTGACGAGACGTGGTTCTACCCGGGTCACGGCAACGACTCCACCCTCGGGGCTGAACGACCCCATCTGGCCGAATGGCGCAGTCGAGGCTGGTGATAGCCCGCGTACCTAGGGCTCGACCGGCAGCCAGCTACTGAGGTCACGTCCGAGCCACCGTGAGAGTGCCAGGTTCTCCTCGTGAAACGCGGCACGCAAGTCAGCTGCCAGCCCCGCGTCGATCGGCGGGTATCCATCCTGAAGCCCGGCGTCATTGCGGCGCCGCAACCGCCGCTTCGACTGTCCGTCTGCGCTGTTGACCGTGCGCTCGGCGAAAGTGTTCTTCGAGAGAACTTCTACTTCGGCAACTCCCCCAGGATCGAGGCCAACGAACGTGCAGGTCGTTGCCAGCACACCTCGGGGATCTGCACTCAAGTCGTCCATGAGGTGCACGAGGAGCCGTTCTCGGCCGACGCGTTCGGTCAGCGCCACCAGCTGACGCAGGTAGCGACCGCGGTCGAGATAGGAGTAGGCGGCCGGCTGACCGTCCTTGCTGTTTGACAAACGCTCAGGTTCGGCCGCAACCGCCTCGGCGAAGGTCGACAGCGACTCCTTGCCCTTGCTGCGGGCAAACCAGTAGTGCGAGTAGGCGCGCGAGACCGGTTCTCGAAGAATCGCGACGAATCGTGCCGATGGCAGGGCGTCGACCATCGCATCTCTCGCCCTGTCCTTGTAGAGATAGAAGGGAGTCGACTCTCCCCACGCGACGTGTTCTGGGCCAGGTTGGAACTGTCCGGCGTACCACTCGAGGCCGCGGTTCAGGTGCTTGTCGAAGAAATGCAGCTCTTTGGGCTCGGACATCCAGGCGTCCGGCAACTGCCCCAGAAGATCGTGGAGCGTGGTCGTTCCCGACTTCTGGGCACCGACGATGACAAAGGTGGGAAACGGCACGATTCGACTCTAGACGGCGAACCGCGCGACAGAGATCAAGGCCCGGGATCGCCTTCGTCGCCGTGCGACCGATGACCGTGCAGGGAACCACTGTGCGCATGCGCTGACGGGTCGCGGCTGGCCTTGATCAGGCTAGCCACGATCGTGACAGTGAGCGTCACGAGGATGAACGCCAACGACGCCGCCGTCGGAATCTTGGGCACCTCGGGTATCACCTCGTGGAAGAAGGTGAGGATGAGTTTGATGCCGATGAACCCCAAGATGATGGACAGGCCGACGGCGAGGTAGACCAGCTTGTCGAGCAGGTTGTGCAGGACAAAGAAGAGCGCTCTGAGCCCGAGTAGGGCAAACGCGTTCGCGGCAAACACCAAGAACGGCTCCTGGGTGACACCGAAGGTGGCCGGGATCGAGTCCAGGGCGAAGAGCAGATCGGTCGACCCGATAGCAACAAGTACGAGGGCCAGCGGCGTCCAGAACCGGACACCATCTTTGGTGATCCGAAGTGCGTTGCCGTGGTACTCCTCAGTGATGTTGAGACGCCTTCGCGCTAGCCGTAGTACCGCGTTGTCGTCCAAGTCGGCGTCCTCGTTGCGGTGTCGGTAGAGCTGCACGGCGGTCCAGATCAAGAAGAGCCCGAAGATCACGAAGGTGAAGGCAAAGTACTGAAGCGCAGCTGCCCCAACGGCAATGAAGATTGTGCGCAGCACCAGGGCGAGGGCGACACCGATGAGCAGCGCGCGTTGTTGCAGAACGCTGGGGACCCCAAACTTGGCAAAGATGATCACGAAGATGAAGAGGTTGTCGACGGACAGGCTCTTCTCAACGAGCCACGCCGCGTAGTACTGGGTGCCATAGTCGGCCCCTGCTTGCGTCCACACGAGGACGCCAAAGGCAAGCGCAACCCCGACGTAGAACAGCGACCAAAGGGTGGCCTCACGCATGGACACGTCATGGGGGTTGCGGCCAACGACAAAGTCCACAGTGAGTAGGACCAGAACCAGCGCGACCGTTGCGGCCCATGCCCAGAGGGGAACATCCATCCCCAGAGCCTACCAACAACACGCGAAGCCAGATTCGCGGGTCAGCCGGTGCGGTCGCCGCGCCGGGTGTGCAGCAGGCTCGCGATAGCCGTCACGACCAGGACCGTCACGATCACTCCCAAGCTGATCGTCACCGGGATCTTCAGCGCCCACTCGACATGCTCCCCACCGTTGATGAACGGGAGGGTATTGGTGTGCAGCGCCTCGAGGATCAACTTGACGCCGATAAAGCCGAGCACCACCGCCAACCCGATGCTGAGGAAGACCAGCCGGTCCAGGAGGCCCCCGAGCAGGAAGTAGAGCTGGCGGAGCCCCATCAGCGCGAAGGCGTTGGCCGTGAAGACCAAGTACGGCTCCTGAGTGAGCCCGAAGATGGCCGGGATGGAGTCAAGAGCGAAGAGTAGGTCGGTGGTTCCGATCGCCACCATGACGACGAGCATCGGGGTGAAAAGCTTCCGTCCGTCAACCACGGTCCGAAACCGGTTGCCGTCATAGACGTCGGTAGTAGGGAGTACCGCTTTGACCCAACGAATCACCCGGTTCTCGCGGAACTCCTCACTCTCCTCCTCGTCGTGCTTGGCCAGGTGATAGGCGGTGTAGATCAAGAACGCACCAAAGAGGTAGAACACCCAGGAGAACCTGGTGATCGCTGCCGCACCTAGCGCGATGAACCCCGCGCGCATGATCAAGGCCAAAGCAATCCCGATCAGCAGGACAAGCTGTTGACTCTGCCGCGGTACCCGAAAGCGCGACATGATGATGACGAAGACAAAGAGGTTGTCGACCGAGAGTGAGTACTCGGTCAGCCAGCCGGCATAGAACTGCCCGGCATACTCGCCGCCGAACTGGGTGGCGATGAAAACGCCGAAGGCGATCGCGGCTGCCACGTAGAAGGCCGTCCACAGTGACGCCTCGCGCATCGAGACCGCATGGGGCCTGCGGACGGCGACCACGAAGTCGAGTGCGAAGACAGCAACCAAACCAACGAGGGTGACTACCCACAGCGTGCTGTCGATCTGCACTGCGCTCCTTTAAACGAAGGGGGGGCGAGACCGCGTTGCCGGGATCGGAGCGCTCAGCAGGTGATACGCGGGGCCTCAGGCACATTCTGGTCTACCCAGGCACGCCAGCTTCACGCATCCCCCTGAGCTCCTTCTTGAGCTCGCGGATCTCATCGCGCAGGCGGGCAGCGACCTCGAACTGCAGGTCGACCGCAGCCGCTTGCATCTGGTCAGTGAGCTGGCCGATGAGATAAGCCAGGTCAGCGCTCGGCAGGGTGGACAGGTCGGCTGCATGGCGCCCCACGTCCCGAGAACCGAAGCCAGGGACGGGGGCCTTGCCACGACTCTGAGTACGGCCCGATCCCCCCAGGAGTTCGGTGGTGTCGGCTACCTCACGCGCCAGCATCTCGGTGATGTCCCCGATCCGCTTCCGGAGCGGCTCTGGATCAAGTCCGTGCTCGGTGTTATAGGCGATCTGCTTGGCGCGACGCCGGTTCGTCTCATCGATCGCGTGCTGCATCGAAGGGGTGATCCTGTCGGCGTACATATGCACCTGCCCCGAGACGTTACGGGCAGCACGTCCAATGGTCTGGATCAAAGAAGTGCCGGAGCGAAGGAAGCCCTCCTTGTCGGCGTCCAAGATCGCCACCAGAGAGACTTCCGGAAGGTCAAGACCCTCGCGAAGCAGGTTGATCCCGACCAGGACGTCGTACTCCCCCATCCGAAGCTCGCGCAGTAACTCGACCCGGCGCAGAGTGTCGACCTCGGAGTGCAGGTAGCGCACCCGCACGCCGAGGTCGAGCAGGTAGTCGGTGAGATCCTCAGACATCTTCTTGGTCAAGGTGGTGACCAAGACCCGTTCGTGCCGCTCTTCCCTCAGCCGAATCTCGTGGATCAGGTCGTCGATCTGCCCCGACGTTGGCTTGATGATGACCTCGGGGTCGATCAGGCCGGTCGGACGGATGACCTGCTCGACGACGCCTTGACCTCGACCTAGCTCGTACTTACCAGGTGTGGCTGACAGGTAGACCGTCTGACCAACTCTTTCGACAAACTCAGCAAAGGTAAGTGGACGGTTGTCCATGGCGCTCGGCAGCCGGAAGCCATGGTCGACGAGAGTGCGTTTGCGCGACATATCACCTTCGTACATGGCACCGATCTGCGGCACCGTCACGTGTGACTCATCGATCACGAGGAGGAAGTCTTCTGGAAAGTAGTCGAGCAAGCAGTTCGGCGGAGTTCCAGCAGCGCGCCCGTCCAGGTGGCGTGAGTAGTTCTCGATTCCTGAGCACGAACCGACCTGTCGCATCATCTCGATGTCGTACGTGGTGCGCATCCGGAGCCGCTGCGCCTCAAGAAGCTTGTTCTGCTGTTCGAGCTCGGCGAGTCGATCGGCGAGCTCGACGTCGATCGCGCTGATCGCTCGCTCCATGCTCTCCGGCCCGGCGGCGTAGTGCGAGGCAGGGAAGATGTACATCTCCTCGTCTTCGGTGATCACCTCTCCGGTCAACGGATGGAGCGTCGAGAGTCGTTCGATCTCGTCACCAAAGAACTCGATACGCACTGCGTGCAACTCGTACACCGGGATCACCTCGACCGTGTCGCCCCGAACCCGGAAAGTTCCTCGGGTGAAGGCAAGGTCGTTGCGGGTGTACTGAACGTCGACCAGGTGTCGGAGCAGACTCTGACGGTCGATCGAGTCACCGACCCGCACCTTGACCATCCGATCGACGTACTCCTGAGGCGTGCCAAGGCCGTAGATCGCCGAGACGGTCGCAACCACGATCGTGTCGCGCCTCGTCAACAGACTGTTGGTGGCCGAGTAGCGCAGCCGCTCAACTTCGTCGTTGATCGCGGTGTC
>JAJAYM010000200.1 GCA_027117675.1 Actinomycetes bacterium
ACATCCAGCCGAGCCCGCGCCTCACGCAGCGCGTTCGCGGAGTGACGCCGTGCGGTGCGCAACGCCTCAACGCGCAACAACTCGGAGGCGAAGAAGTCCACCTGCTCGTCGCGGGCCCATGCCAGCAGGGCGTCGCTCTCGGCCTCGCGGACCACGAGCTTGAGGTATGCCGACGTGTCGAGGTAGTACGCCACGCGCTAGCGCTCGTCGTGCGCGCGACTGCTCGAGTAGGCGCGCGAGCGGCCGCTTGCCCCGTGCGGCCGGGATTGGCGGATCGAGGTCTGCGACCGAACGGCGGGCCGGACGCGCGTGCCCGGCCGCTGTCAACAGTGCCAGGGGATCGGTCACCGCCGGCACCAGCTGAGCGACCAGGCGTCCGCGATCGGTGACCTCGACAACCGCCCCCTCGCTGTCCGTCCGGATCACCTTCGAGGCGTGCTGCTGCAACGCACGGACACCAACTCGCTCCACCATGTGCGTCAATGTAGCACATTAGCCCGGGTAACCCGGCAAGGCTCCCCCCGCTGCGATCGCGCTGAGGTCCTCCTGGGTTGGTAGCCGCCTTCGCTAAGGCCTCCGCAGGAAGCCGGCAGCCCCACTCGCGTACGTTTCACCCCACCACCCGAGGGCATCCGCGAAAGGGCTAGTCATGCGCTTCAAGGATCGTCGGGTCGACACCTCCGGGGTCGACGACCTCCGCGGAAGCCGCGGCCGCCCCGGAGGCATGGCGATCGGTGGTGGAGCGGTTGGCCTGGTCGGTCTCGTTGTCGTGCTGCTGTTCACCTTCCTCGGCGGTAGCGGCGGTCTACCGCCCGGCGCGTTCGACGTCTCACAGCTGGACGACGGGGTCTTCGGCGACCAGCCCGGCACCTTGGCCGAGAGCGACCTGGCAGAGCGTTGCGTCACCGAGGGCGCGCTGGAGAGGTACGACGACTGCTTCCTCGTCAAGATCTACAACGAGACCGACGAGGTGTGGGCGGAGCAGTTCGCCGCCGGCGAGTTCGGCAACACCGAGTACCGGCCGCCGCGGATGGCCTTCTTCACCGACTACGTCGACACCGGCTGCGGCGGCGCCAGCGCGGAGGTGGGCCCGTTCTACTGCCCGCCGGACGAGCGCATCTACTTCGACCTCGGATTCCTGGCCCAGCTGCAGAGCGAGTTCGGCGCCGAGGGCCGATCCGCGCAGGCGTACATCCTCGCCCACGAGTACGGCCACCACCTGCAGACGCTCCTCGGCATCGAGCGCCGCGTCCGGCCGCTGCAGCAACAAAACCCGTCGCAGGCCAACGAACTGTCGGTGCTCATGGAGCTGCAGGCCGACTGCTTCGCCGGAGTCTGGGGGGCCCTCGCCGACCAGCAGGGCAACGTCACCATCAGCGAGGCCGAGCTGCAGCAGGCACAGGACGCCGCGGCTGCCGTCGGCGACGATCGCATCCAGCGCAAGACCCAGGGCCGCGTCGACCCCGAGGCCTGGACGCACGGATCAGCCGAACAGCGCCGCGAGTGGTACCTGACGGGCTACCGCTCGGCGGACGCGTCGCAGTGCGACACGTTCGCCGGCCAGCTCTGACGCGCCCACCCCCACCAACGTGGCAGATACCGGTAGCGGTAGCCGCCGGTAACTCACACGTTGGGACGCTGCGCCGTCAGCGAGATCTGTTCACCTGCCGTTCGTTGACGCCTCCACGCCGGCAGGGTGAGATCAGCACCTGCCTACTAGTCAGCGTGCGCTGATACGACCCGACGTCCACAAGGCACTCGCCGACCCGCTGCGCGCACAGATCATCGAGCTGCTCAGCCACGAGCAGCTGTGCACCTGCCACCTGGTCGAGGAAACCGGTGCGACCCAGACCAACATCTCCAACCACCTGCGGGTGCTGCGCGACGCCGGTCTCGTGGCCGATGAACCGTTCGGCCGCTACAGCTACCACCGACTCATCAGCTCGCCGCTGGCTGCCCTGGGTGAGGCGTTCACCGCTCTGGCCGAACGGGCCGACCGCGCCGCAGATGAGCCCGAGCGGAAGCGCGCATGCAGCTGACGCATCCGGCGCGGCAGGCGGTCGCGGAGTTCGTGGGGTCGGCTGGTCTGGTGACCATCGTGATCGGGTCGGGCATCGCCGCCCAACAGCTGTCCCCCGATGACGTCGGCCTGCAGCTGCTCCAGAACGCTCTGATCACCGGGGCTGGCCTGACCGCGCTGATTCTGGCGTTCGGCCCGGTGTCTGGCGGACACTTCAACCCGTTGGTGACGCTGGTTGACTGGTACTTCGGCGGAACGAGCCACCAGCAGGTGGCCATCTACCTTCCGGCGCAGCTGGCTGGCGGCGCGGTCGGAGCCATGGTGGCCAACGTGATGTACAGCCTGCCGGCGATCAACGTGGCGACCAATGAACGTGGGTCGGCCAGCCTGTGGCTGTCGGAGGCGCTCGCCACGTTCGGCCTGATCGTCGTCATCTTCGCGTTGGTACGCACACACCGACTGGGCCTCGTTCCCTTCGCCGTCGGCGCGTACATCACCGCCGCCTATTGGTGGTCGTCTTCGACGTCGTTCGCCAACCCGATGGTGACGATCTCGCGCACACTGTCAGACACCTTCGCTGGCATCGCCCCGGCATCGGTTCCGATGTTCGTGGTGTTCCAAGTAATAGGTGCAGCGGTGGCCGTCCCGACGATCGCGTTGTTGTATCCCACCGTCAAAGGAGCACCTCATGACACACCGGCCTGAGGTGCTCGTCGCCTGCCGTCAGAACGCCGGCCGTTCGGTGGCCGGACGCCTGCTGCTCGACCACTACGGCGGGGGCAAGCTCGTCGTCACGTCGGCCGGCTCGACACCTGGGGATCATATCCACCCCGAGGTGGCCGCGGTGCTCATCGAGCGCGGCTTCGACGTCTCGCGCGAGTTTCCCAAACCGCTGACCGACGACGCCGTGCGCGCCTCAGACGTCATCGTTACGATGGGGTGCGGCGAAGAGTGCCCGTTCTTCCCCGGCAAGCGGTACGAGGACTGGAAGGTCACCGACCCGGCGGGACGCGACGCCGACACCGTCCGAGGAATCGTTGCCGACATTGACGCGCGCGCCCGGGCGCTGGAGGCCGACCTGCGGCCCGACCACGTCCTGCCGGCCCCGCCGAGCCTGCCCCCAACCCCCCGCAACGTGTGAGTTGGCCGATCCTCCAGCGTCGCTCAGCTCACACGCTTTGGGACGGCCGGACGCCGGCCAGTCGCGCAGTCAGCTCACCGGCCGGGCCGAGCTCGTCAGCGTCGTCGATCCATTGAGCCCACGAGCAACCATCGCGCACTTGATGCGCTTGCCCTCATCGGCCGCCTTCAGCCGGTACTTGGGCCCGGAGACGCCCGAGAGCCGGTCACCCTGGCGGTACCAACGCCAGCTGATGTCGTTCGCCTCGACGACGTAGCCGGCCTCACAGGTCAGCACGCGCCCGACCCGCGCTCGTCCGGTCAGCGTCGCGGCGGTCACCGGCTCACCGAAGTGCGGCGCGCTAACGACCGCGGGCGACGCGTGCGGGTTGCCCATGCTCCGCAGCTCGGTGTTTGGGTAGTCACCGGCTGTCCAGACGACGTTCACGTGGTCCGCCGCATCCAGGCCCATCTGCACGTTAATGACCGTGCCGTCCGACGCCATCGTGAGGACGTTCTCCTCGTAGGCAAACCCGTGGTCGACCCAGCGAAAGCGCAGGCCAAGGTTGGTGCCGCCGTCGTACGACTGGTACACGAT
>JAJAYM010000201.1 GCA_027117675.1 Actinomycetes bacterium
ACACCGAAGGCGTAGTTGTTGGTGAACGCCTGCCGCTCGTCGTAGACAACCACCTGCAGGTCTGGGCCGGCCTTCAATTCGACTGGACGGATCTCCACCCGGCGCCATTTCGGTCGTTCTCCACGCAGCGCCCCGCCGGCAGTGGCCCGCGCAAAGCGCTCCGTGTCCAGCACCCGTTGCAGGACGTCATGGCGCGCGGTGGCGAGTTCGGTGGGCACACACTTACTGTCTCATCATGGAATACACACACTTAGGACGCACCGGACTGGAGGTCTCGCGGTTCTGCCTCGGGACCATGAACTTTGGGCCGCAGACCCCCGAACCGGAGTCGCATGCGGTGATGGACCACGCACTCGAGGCGGGGATCAACTTCTTCGACACCGCTAACGTCTATGGCTGGGAGATCGGCAGGGGAACGACCGAAACCATCATCGGCAACTGGTTCGCCAAGGGTGGCGCACGCCGCGACAAGGTCGTCCTGGCTACTAAGCTCTACGGCTCGATGACTGAGTGGCCCAACGACACTTTTCTGTCAGCACGCAACATCCGACGCGCGTGTGACGCCTCCCTGCAGCGGATGCAGACCGACTGGATCGATCTTTACCAGATGCACCACATCGATCGCTCAACTCCATGGGAAGAGATCTGGGAGGCATTCAGCATCCTGCGCCAGCAGGGCAAGGTTCTCTACTTCGGGTCATCGAACTTTGCAGGTTGGCATCTCGTTCAGGCACAAGAGGCCGCACGGCGCCTGGGGATGCTCGGCCTCGCGAGCGAGCAGTCGATCTACAACCTGGCGGTGCGCACCATCGAACTCGAGGTGTTGCCGGCCGCTCGCGAGTATGGAATCGGCGTGATCCCCTGGTCGCCACTCTTCGGCGGCGTGCTGGGCGGGATCCTGCAAAAGACGGAGGAGGGACGCGCGAGCGGCGAGCGGACCCAGGAGCGGCTCACCCAACATCGCCCGCAGGTGCAGCAATACGAAGACTTCTGTCGCGACCTCGGTGAGCACCCTGCCGACGTCGGCCTTGCCTGGCTGCTGGCGCAACCAGGCGTCACTGCACCGATCATCGGTCCACGCACCGTCGCCCAGCTCGACGGCAACCTGCACGCCATCGATGTCCGACTCGACGACGATGCCCTGGCTGCGCTCAGCGAGATCTGGCCGGGGCCGGGCGGGACCGCCCCGGAGGCCTACGCCTGGTAACGACAAGACAGCGCTTCAGCGGAGAGCCGCTGCGACGACGACGAGCACGAAGACGAGCAACGCCAGCGGCACCAGCCAGCGACGCGTCCGAGGGTTCACGGCGCCGAGCCTAAGTGCGGCCCGTGGTCTATCGTCGCCTACGTGTCTGCAGACCAGCCGCCCACGAACCGACGCGTCGCGCCATTAGACGTCGATGCGGTGCGCACCGTGCAGATTGGCACCGTCCTCTGGGTTGCCGGCCTCGTCGCCACCCTCCTGATGCGAGACACCCTGGCCGAGCAGGGCCGATCCTGGTGGGCGTGGACATGCGTTGCTGGCGTCGCGCTCGGGCTGCTTGGCCTAGTGGTGACCAGCAGGCGCCGTCGGATCGTCGCCGTCGAACGCTCGGCAACTCAGCGGTCGTAGCGGCGTTCAACCGCGAAGGCATCGGAAGACTCCGGTCGCTCGAGCGATGCGGCGAACTCGAAGCGGCGTACCCACACTCCCCCGACCCAGGCGAGCGCCCGCGCCAACCCGTCAAGGGTGGCCGCGTGCACTTCACCCTCGTCGGTCACCCACCAGTCGACGACGACGCCACCGATCACCAGCTCGTCATGCTCACGGTAGGTCGCCGGCGCTGCGACGAGCGGCGGGAGAGTCGGGACGCGGCGTTCGCCACCGCTCCCCGCAAGAGTCGTCGCAAGACATGACGCGTCATCACTGACGGCGAGGTCCAACACATCCGCTAGGGCCCGGTCCCCAGGGATGTGTGGTGCGGTGAGAACAAGCACATGATGGGGGGCAACGGCGACGACCACATCGTCGGCATCGACAACCACAGTGCGTTCACCGACAACCGCGCGCACCCGGCTTGGTGGATCAACGGAGTTCAGGCGCGGGGTGTCCGCAATCTGCACATACAGCTGAGTGAGCAGTTCTGGATCGATGTCGAGGTCTTCATCAGCCAGCGCATCGAGCAGTTCATCGACTCCATTAGGGGCCTGCAACCAACGCTCGAGTGTGGAGTGCACGCCGATCGCATCAAGCACGTCGGGGCCGACACCTTCTGGTGACACGACCACCGGGAAGAACGGCGCGATGCGCTCATCACCGGCGACACGCACCTCGATCGGAGTGCGGCCATCGAGCAGAGGTGTCTCACTCAGCCACCACGCCGCCGGCGATGGCACTGCAACCCGGCGTCCATCAGCTGTCAAGACAAGGGTGTTGGCAACGATCGCGCGTCGAACGTCAGGGGCGGCGATCAGTCCGGAGACGTCAGCGAGCGACACCCCGTCGACTTGTTCAATGCCGCGAACGATCGTTACCTCGGGCGCCAGCAGCTCACCCGGATCATGCGGTCCTACGTGGTCGGCCACAGCCGCACACCAGTCGGCCCCATCGACGATGACGTCGTCCCACGCATCCAGGTCGAGCCGAACCTCGTGAAGTGTGACGGGGGTGAGCGCTGTCAGGATGCCGAGAGCGGCCCACGCTGCCGCAGTCGCGGTGGCCGCCATGGCGTCTGCTAGCCGCGGCGTCTCGGCCGAAGCGATCGCGTCGAGAACCGAGCCAGGAAACACCACGGTGGCGGCTGGCGCCCAACCACCATCACTGGTGGGCACCGGGAGTGACGACAACGCGACCAGCTCGCCGGGTGCGATGGCGGCGTCCGACAGGAGCGAAACCGCTGCGACGAGCATCTGCCGCGCCTCGGCCGGATCAAAGGTGGCGGCGTCCGCAACCCGATGCACAAGGGCGCCGTCGAGAACACCGCGCACGTCGAAGGGGCGTGCGCCTAACCGCTCCAAGAGTGGATGGGCGGCATCGGGGTGCACCACATCAACGCCAAGCAGTGCCAGCTCGGAGCCGTGGGGGCCGGCCCGCCACCCCGGTGGTGGCCCCCCCCCC
>JAJAYM010000202.1 GCA_027117675.1 Actinomycetes bacterium
CGCGCGATGATCTCGCCGGACGCCGGCGAGCGCTGGCAGGCGTACGCGCAGACTCACCTTGAGGTCTCCAGCCGGCCATATCACCGCTTGACCGTGACCACCGCTCCGTTAGGGGTGACGGAGGGTCCGTTCGCGGACGACCCCGAGCAGCCGCTCTACATCATCACCGCGCACAACCCAGGCCGGCTCGCGTCCGACGAGGACAATGAGTGGGCTCACCAGAGTCTGTGGGAGACCCTGCTGCCTCTGAGCCCGTCCCCCATCGGTCAGGCTCGCGGCTACAGCCCCGACGGCGCCCATTCGGAGTTGTCCTTCGCTGTCGGACGGATCAGCCGGCAGGAGGCGCTCGATGTGGCCGCCGAGTTCGGGCAGGAGGCGATCTTCGTCTGGACGGTCGACCAGCTCGAGATCGTCGCCACCGATGGCAGCCGCGTGGATGCCTACGGCTGGATCTCGAGGGAAGGCTCCTTCACTCCGATCGACTCAGGCCTCGGTCACCAGACGTAGCGTCCGTCGACGTAGCTGCGGCTCGATCTCTTCACGCGCGGCCACCAGAACATCCGTGAGCGCTTCAGTGTCACCGATGTCGCACGGCAACAGCACCGCCGCATAGTCGTCCGCATTTGGGGCGATCCGCGTTGCCACGCGGACGTGCGGCACCGCGTCCACGAGGTAGAAACGCAGGGTCACGTTGTTCGCCTGGCACCACGCCAGAGCTGGCCAAAGCTCGTCGCTGCTCATTGCCCGGCCTCCTTTGCACTGACGCTTCCCAGCCGCCGGACGGCGTTCGCCAAAGTCTCGTTCGGCGTGGTGTGCAGCGCCTGGTTCACAGCACCGGCTGCGTTCTCCACCGACTCGCCCAACAGCACTCCGTAGCGCGCCGCCACCGTCGGCGTCCGCGACTGCGCTTGAACGCAGTGCAGCAGCACGCGGCGTCCTTCTGCCCGCAGCTGCTGCGTGACGCGTGCCGCATCGTCGATGACGAACTCGAGGTTCGGGTTCGCCTCGGGGTCGGGGCTGTCGATCAGCCAGACCTCGACGTGGTCCTTCGGAGCGATGCCGGGCGACGGCACGCCGGCCGAGCCGAGGCGGCAAAGCGAGACGACAGCGTCGACACCCTGCGGAGGCTCTTGTACGTAGCCAGCTGCTCCGAGCAGAACGCCATCGTCGGTCGGATGCGGCACCAGCTTGCTGAGGTTGCCGTATCCGGAGTAGTCGAAGTGCTCGACACTCGGCCAGCCTTGCGGGTCGTCGCGCCCGGCTCGTGCGGCGAGGACGCCGAGCCGCACCAAGTCGTTCGCCCGCATCCCCGGCCAACCGTGCACCCGGCGACGCCACGCGGCGGGCACCGCCGATGCACCCCACCGCGCTCCGAGCAGTGCGCCAGCGATGGCAGCCACCGTGTCGGTGTCGTCGCCGACCCGCACCGCCGTCTTCAGCGACTCCTGCAGGTGCAGGCACGGGAAGCTGCCGGACCCCGGGTCGTCCTGCGGCACCGGCGTTGTCACGATCGCCGACCAGGCAGCCTGCAGGGCGTGAACGGTGAAGCCGTTCGGGTTGAACCGCGTGGCCGGTCCGGTCTCCGCTTCGTCGAGCCATTGCGCCCACTGGTCACGACGGGTCGTCGGGATGTGGTCGAGCCCTTCGCGGACGCCGTCGAACGTCCCGTCCAGCACCGCGCGGCGCACAGCCAGCGACCAGATCACGCAGGCGTCGCCGGCGAGCAGGTCGGCGTGCGTGAGCTCGGCAATGCAACGTGCTGCATCGGCGGTCTCGTTGGCGTCCTCAAGTCGGGTGAGCCCGACGATGCCCGTGCGCATCAGCGCTCCATTGCCAGCGGTGCGGCCCGTCGCGTCGTGCAACGCCCGTGCCGCGGCTAGCATCCGTTCGCTGACGGTGCCCGTCGAGCCCTGAGCGCCGTTGGCAAGCACGTTGCTGGTCTGAATCCCGATGTCACTGGCGCCGTTGCTGCGCCAGTCGAGGAACGCCTGCGCGATCTCGTCGAGCGCGTCACGGCTTGTGAGGTCTGCACCCGTCGCCGCCACCTGGGCGATGCAGAGCGCCATCTGGGTGTCATCGCTCCACTCACCCGGCGCGTATGGCCCGAGACCTCCCCCGCGCATCTCGGGCTCGTCGTCGGGACCGAGCTTGCGGCCGAACTCGTACGGGACGCCGAGCGCGTCCCCACACGCCTGCCCCAACAGGACACCAGCCGCTCGGTCGATCTGTTCCGTTGTGAGTTTCATGTGGATCCCCCTTGTCGTCGCTTTGACGAGTATGACGCATTCGGTGGCTAGCGTCAAGTAGACGAGAAGGCTGACCGTCACCCAGTCGGCTCAGTAGCTAGGGGCAGCGCCATGGTCGCTTGCCTTCCAGGAGGCCAACGTGTCAGGTGCGGCAGTCATGCTTTCGCCCAAGCGAGCCATCCAGCAATGAGTGACCGTCACCTCGTGCAGATCTCGCCACGTCTCGCGGCCAGCTCTGTGCATAGCGGTCTCGCGTTTGGGTGCCAAAGTGCTGCGCTGACGACACTTGCGGCACTCAAACTC
>JAJAYM010000203.1 GCA_027117675.1 Actinomycetes bacterium
CTATCCCTTTCCGGCCTTTCTGAGGAAAACCTGCAAGCACGAGTCCGCGGTACCACCCTGATGGGTATCTCCAACCAAGAAGGGCATCTGGTCGTGGCTACCGGCAACAAGAGCGAGCTCGCCGTCGGCTACTCAACGCTCTACGGAGACGCTGTTGGGGCCTACGCCCCGTTGAAGGACGTCCCCAAAACTTTGGTCTGGGAGCTATCGCGGTGGCGTAACCGGTCCGCTGAAGGTGCCGGTCGAATGCCGCCCATCCCGCCATCGAGCATCGACAAGCCGCCTTCGGCGGAGCTACGACCAGGTCAACTCGATACCGACTCCCTCCCCGACTACGCCCTGCTGGACGACATCCTCGATGACTACGTCGAACAAGACCGTGCAGCGTCCGATCTCATCGCAGCAGGCTTCGACGCAGCCATCGTCTAGCGGGTGATCACGCTCACCGACCGTGCTGAGTACAAGCGTCGCCAGTACCCGCCTGGTCCCAAGATCTCGTTGAAAGCTTTCGGTCGCGACCGCAGGCTGCCCATAACGAACCGTTGGCGAGAAGACGCCGGCCACGAGCAGCCCTCGTGAGCGCGACCGCCCCGCTATCTCCTCCCCCATCATGGGTTGAACTCTCACAGCAACCGACAGCACTCTTTCTCGACATCGACGGCACTCTCTTGGAGTTTGAGAGCCATCCTGATCTCGTCCGAGCGACCGACAGCCTGATTCTCCTGCTGCAGTCGATCAGTGGCGCTCTAGACGGCGCCGTTGCACTGATCTCCGGTAGGCCCTTGATCGACATCGACCGCGTCTTCAGCCCTTGGCGACCGTTCGCCGCAGGAGGGCACGGGGCTGAGGTCAGAGGCGGTGCAGGAACTCGGCTGCACCGCCTCGATAGCGACCAGTTGCGTATCACCCAAGCTGACTTGATCGACGGTGTCGCCGCCATGCCAGGTGCCTGGATCGAGGACAAGGGATACGGGTTCGCCCTGCACTACCGAGAGGCGCCCAAGCACGAGGCCGCCGCTGTCGCGCTGGTCGAACGCGTTGCCGGCGCCTCGAACGGCACGCTCGAGGTACAGCGGGGCGCTTACGTCCAAGAGCTTCGGCCGGCATCGTTCGACAAGGGCCTAGCGCTGGACGAACTCATGGCCCAGCCGCCGTTCCTGCAGCGGCGTCCGGTGGTGGTCGGAGACGATCACACCGACGAAGACGCCTTCGCCGCAGCCCACCAGCATGGGGGGATCTCGGTGCTGGTTGGTCCACGTGACGATACCGTCGCGCAGTACCGGATCGCCGATCCCGAAGCAGGGCGTGGATGGCTGACCGAGATTCCCGAAGAGGTGTTTTCATGACGGCAGCCGAACAGTCGCTCGACCTGGCCGTGATCGGTAACGGAACGGTAGGAATGCTGGTCGACGCCCAGGGTCGCTACGTCTGGGGCTGCCTGCCACATCTGGCCGCCGATCCCACCTTCTGTGAGTTGCTCCAGCCAGACAGGAAAGGTCACGGCGTGAGTTCGGTCGAGCTCGACGACCTGGTATCCACCGAGCAGTACTACCTACGCAATACCGCCGTTCTGGTCACGGTGCTGCACGCCAGAGACGGCAGCGCCGTCGAGATCACCGACTTCGCCCCACGCTTCCACCGGTGGGACCGCCTCTACCACCCGGTGATGTATGTGCGCCGCATCCGACCCCTCGCCGGCAGTCCCCGTGTCACGATCCGGGTGCGACCACTCAGTGACTGGGGTGGACGGGTGCCTGAACGTACCAGCGCTAGCCATCACATCCGATGGGTCTTGAACGACACCACTCATCGTCTGACAACCGACGCCCGGGTGCCGTTCATCGAGCGCGAACTGTCGTTCGTCCTCGACCGACCCGTGAACTTGATTCTCGGACCCGACGAAAGTCTCACCACGTCAGCCGAGGCATTCGCGCGCGAGGCCTACGACCGAACCGTCGACTACTGGCAGTCGTGGTCGCGTTCATTGTCGATTCCTTTCGAGTGGCAGGACGCGGTGATCCGCGCGGCCATCACCTTGAAGCTGTGCCAGTACGAAGGAACCGGAGCCATCGTCGCCGCTCTGACCACCTCGATACCGGAGGCACCAGGTACCGAGAGAAACTGGGACTACCGCTACTGCTGGTTGCGCGATGCCGCGTTTGTTGTGCGAACGCTTAACCAGCTCGGAGCGACCAAAAGTATGGAGGACTTCCTCGGATACATCTACACACTCGCGTCCGGAACCGACGAGATGCAGCCGGTCTACGGCATTCACTTCGAGCGCGCACTTACCGAGCAGATCGAGCCAAACCTGGCCGGCTACCGGGGCAACGGCCCGGTGCGCAGCGGAAATGAGGCTTACCTTCAGAAGCAGCATGACGTCTACGGCAGCGTCGTGATGGCGTCGACGCACCTCTTCTTCGACCAACGTCTGACCACCCCCGGAGATGCCGGAGCCTTTGAGCAGCTCGAGCGTGCTGGTGACCTCGCCTTCGAGCTGTACGACAAGCCGGATGCCGGACTCTGGGAGTTTCGCGGTCGCCAAGGGGTGCACACCTACAGCAGCGTGATGTGTTGGGTAGCCGCCGATCGGCTGTCCAAGATCGCCGCTCAGCTCGGCCACGATGACCGCTCAGTGCATTGGCGCTCGCGTGCCGATCTCATGCGCGAGCGCATCATGGAAGGGTCTTACAACGCCGAACGAGGCGCCTTCATGGAGACATGGGGCGGGTCTCGGCTCGACGCCTCGACGCTGGCCCTTGCCGACCTGGGCTTTGTGCCCGCCGACGACGAGCGGTTCCTCGGTACGCTCGATGCCGTCGAGAAAAACCTCAAACGCGGGGACTACCTGTTTCGGTACGTCGATGCCGACGACTTTGGCGAACCGCACACCTCGTTCAACCTGTGCACCTTCTGGTACCTCGATGCGCTCGCACGGGTAGGACGAACCGACGAGGCCCGGAAGCTGTTCGAACACATTCTCAGCCGACGCAACCACCTGGGCCTGATGTCCGAAGACCTTCACCCCGAGACCGGTGAGCTCTGGGGCAACTTCCCACAGACGTACTCGATGCTCGGCATCATTCAGATCGCTGTGCGGCTCTCGCGCCCTTGGGAGCACGCCTCGTGAGCAGGCTCATCGTCGTGTCGAACCGGGTAGCTCTACCCCGGGAGACACGAGCGGGTGGGCTCGCCGCCGCGATGCACGCTGCACTGGCCGAGAACGGTGGCGTCTGGTTCGGCTGGTCCGGCAAGGTCGTCGACTCCCCCGGTCCTCCCTCCGAGATGACCGAAGGTGGCATCCAGTACGTCACCGTCGACTTGGCGAGAGCCGAGTACGACGCCTACTACAACGGCTTTGCCAACAGGACGCTCTGGCCACTGCTGCACTACCGCCTCGACCTCGTCGACTACCGACGCGACACCTACCGCGGCTACCAGCGCGTGAACAGGTCCTTCGCACGGCTGCTCGCTCCGATGATTCGTGACGACGACCTGGTGTGGGTGCAGGACTACCACCTGATGCCGCTAGCTGCGCTCCTGCGCGAAGAAGGCGTTCGCGCCCGCATTGGCTTCTTCCTGCATACCCCGCTGCCTCCACCTGATCTCATTGTGGCGCTACCTGGGCACCGCGCCCTGATGGAAGCGCTGACCGACTACGACCTCGTCGGCTTCCAGACCGAGGGTGACCGTCAGGCATGTCTTGACTACCTGATCAACTTGGCCGGCGGCAGCCTCACCTACGACGACTACGTGACGATGCCGTCCGGGACACGCACGTTGGTGAAGGCCATCCCGATCTCCATCGACCGCGACCTCGTATCCCAACAAGCCGTGCGGGCGTCCCAGCAGGTAACAGTCCGCCGGCTCCGCGACTCGCTGCAGGACCGGTGGCTGATCGTTGGCGTCGACCGGTTGGACTACTCCAAGGGATTGCACGACAGATTCGCGGCGTTCGGTCGCTTCCTTGATCGTCATGCCGAGCACCGACGCCAAGCGGTGTTTCTTCAGGTAGCCCCCACCTCGCGCGGCGAAGTTCCGGAGTATCGCCAGATTCGCGCCGACCTCGAGCGTCAGTCAGGGGCCGTCAACGGACGCTTTAGCGAGGCCGACTGGGTGCCATTGCGCTATGTCAACCGCACCTACACCCAGAGCACCCTGGCAGGCTTCTACCGGACTGCTCGAGTCGGACTGGTGACGCCGCTGCGGGACGGCATGAACTTGGTGGCCAAGGAGTACGTCGCTGCTCAAGACCCGGAAGACCCAGGAGTACTGATCTTGTCGTCATTCGCCGGTGCCGCACGCGAGCTCGAGAGTGCGGTGATCGTCAACCCGCACGACGTCGACGGCGTTGCCGAAGCCATTCACCGATCGATCACCATGACGTTGCCGGAGCGACAACGTCGTTGGCGAGAACTCGATGAGGTGCTCCGCGGCTGGACCATTGCCGATTGGCGCGAGTCCTACCTGACCCAGCTGATGGAGACCCGAGCGCCCAGTACCGACTAGGTCCCCATCGTCTAGGACTCCAGGGCGGCATCGGCCTCTCGCTGAACCTGCTCGGGAGGCCGGATGGTCGGCAACAGCGCGACAACGACCAGAGCGGCAAGCGTGACGAAGCCAGCTGAGATCAGTGACGTGATGTGACTAGCGTCCAAGAAGTCCTGGTAGGCGGCTTCCCTGAGTCGTTCGACTTGGTCCGCCGGCATGCCAGCATCAATGGACGAGTCAAGGATCACCTCTGTGGCCACGATGGACGTCGCTGCGCGGTCGCGGGCCTCGTCGGGCAGGTCGCTGAGTGTCTGGTTGGCCGCAGCCGCGTAGGTCGTCGCCAACAGGGTGCCGATGACTGCAACACCCAAAGCGCCGCCGACCTGACGAACGGTGTTCTGTACCGCTGAGCCGGCGCCAGCTTGCGCCAGTGGGAGCGAGTTCTGGATCAACGTCGAGGCCGGCGCCATCACATTTCCCATGCCGAATCCGAAGGCGAAGAACACCGTGAGGATGACCCATAGGGGTGTCTCGACGTCCATTGCGGCGATCCCCAGGCAGGCCCCGCCGACCACGAGTAGCCCGATCGTCATGACAGGTCGATAGCCGAATCGACCGACCACGGTGGAGCTACGCGGGGCCGCGAGCAACTGGCCCGCCGCGAACGGGATGAAGCAGAGCCCAGCTTGGAGCGTGTCGTAACCCCTCACTACCTGGAGAAAGAACGGCAACGTAAAGGTGATACCCGAGAGTGCGAAGAACGCCAAGCTCACGGCGGTGAGGCTCACCGAGAACCCACGGTTTGTGAACAGCGAGACGTCGAATGACGCGTGATCGCTACGCGCTTCCATCACTACAAAGGTTGCCAGGATGCCAACCCCTGAGGCGATGGGCACCAAAACCAGTGGGTCGATCCAGCTACCGACTTCACTCGCATGGATGATGCCGAACACCAGCGAGAACAGCCCAACTGCCGACACGACGAGCCCGCCGACGTCCAGACCTCGAGGGTTCGGGTTCCCCGTCTCGGGAACGACGCGCATGATCCCGACGACGCCAATCGCAACGATCGGGACGTTGATCAAGAAGACCGACCCCCAGGCATTTCCGGTAAGCCACTCTGACCACTCTGGGTGCGCAAGCAGCAGGCCGCCGAGGACCGGTCCCAGCGCCACTGCGCCACCGACAGCGCCAGCCCAGATACCAATGGCCCTGCCACGCTCCTCGCGGGGGAAAACCACGGTGATGATGGCCAACGACACCGGTAGCACAGCGGCCCCTCCGACGCCCATCAGCGCCCTAAGCC
>JAJAYM010000204.1 GCA_027117675.1 Actinomycetes bacterium
GCGCTACGCCGACGCGCTGAGCACGGCGGACAACTTGATGACCTTCCGCACCGTCATCAAGGAGGTGGCTCTGTCACAGGGGCTCTATGCCTCATTCATGCCCAAGCCTTTGGCCGAACACCCCGGCTCGGGCATGCACACCCACCTGTCCCTCTTCGAAGGTGACCGCAACGCGTTCTTCGAACCTGGTGCCGACTACCAACTCTCCAAGGTGGGCCGTGCCTTCATCGCTGGTCTACTACGTCACGCGCCGGAGATCACCGCTGTCACCAACCAATGGGTGAACTCGTACAAGCGCCTCTACGGCGGGGGAGAGGCGCCCGCGTACGTCTGTTGGGGGCACAACAACCGCTCGGCCATGGTGCGGGTTCCGATGTACAAACCGCAGAAGGGTCAGAGCACCCGGATCGAGGTACGCACGCTCGACTCGGCCTGTAATCCCTACCTGGCGTTCGCAGTGCTGCTGGCTGCCGGCCTCAAAGGCATCGAGGAAGGGTACGAGTTGCCGCCCGGCGCTGAGGACGACGTCTGGTCGTTGACCGAGGCGGAACGCCGTGCCATGGGAATCGATCCGTTGCCGCAGAACCTGGCTGAGGCGATCGCGGTCATGGAGCGCAGCGAACTGGTCGCCGAGACGCTCGGCGAACAAGTCTTTGACTTCTTTCTGCGCAACAAGCGCGCTGAATGGCAGGACTACCGGAACCAGGTGACCGCCTTCGAGCTCGAGCGGTATCTTCCGGCCCTCTAGCGCCTCTCCCCACCTCTGTGCACCCACCGCCACGTTGAGGGTTCACCGATCAGCGCCTGGCGCGCCTCTGACGCGGCCCAACCGTCGCTACGGTGACCCCGTGGGCGACGGACGGATCGAGACGACTCCAGGGCGACTCTCCCGGTGGGGGTTCGTCGACGCCGCCGCCGCCGGGCTGACGCTGGCCGGGCTCGCAGAGGCCGGACTGGAACCGCCCGCGTCCCTGCTGGGCCAGTTGTCGAAGGTCGCTGACCCCGACGGCGCGCTGATCGGCCTGGCGCGCATCCTTGAGGCGTCCAGTGACGCCCCAACTTTGCTCGGCGCACTCGCCGGTGACCCCGACTACGCACTGCGGGTGCTCGCCGTACTTGGGACGAGTACGGCGTTGGCTGACCACCTCGTCCGCCGCCCGGCCGACTGCGCGATCCTCAGCGACGCCGCGCTCGACCTCGCGCGCCCTACCGCGGAGGCGATGCGCGCGGCGCTCTTGGGTTCGGTCGGCGCCGACCCGGGCGTTCCGGCCCCGAGGGCGGCCCTGGACGCGTCTGCCGCGCTAGATGCCTTGCGCGTGGAGTACCGCAGGTTGTTGTTGCGGATCGCGGCCCGCGACCTCACGACGTCGTCAGAGGTCTCCGACGTCGCTGCTGAGCTGGCTGATCTCGCCGCCGCTGCACTCGAGACTGCGACGGCTATCGCGCGCGCCGAGGTGGGGTCGGACGCGAACAGCGTGCGGTTCTCAATCATCGCCATGGGTAAGTGCGGGGGACGCGAGCTCAACTACGTGAGCGACGTCGATGTGATCTACGTCGTCGAACCGGGTCCGGACGTTGACGAGCAGGCAGCCACTCAGATCGGTGACCGACTGGCTGCGTCGATTGCACGCGCCTGTTCGACGGTGACAGCTGAGGGATCGCTGTGGGAGGTCGACGCTGGACTTCGGCCCGAGGGTAAGTCGGGTGCGCTGACGCGCACACTGGCCAGCCACGTCGCGTACTACCGCCGATGGGCGAAGACCTGGGAGTTTCAGGCGCTGCTCAAGGCGAGGCCGGTCGCCGGCGACGCCGAGTTGGGTCGGGAGTATTTGGACGCCATCGAACCGCTGGTGTGGGAGGCGTCGAGCCGGGACGGCTTCGTGGCTGACGTTCAGCAGATGCGGCGAAGGGTCGAGGCGCACGTGCCAGCCGGTGAAGTCGATCGGCAGCTCAAGCTTGGGCCCGGAGGCCTCCGCGACATCGAGTTCGCGGTGCAGCTGCTGCAGCTCGTCCATGGTCGCAACGACGAGACCCTGCGCAGCGGCAACACACTTCGAGCGCTCGAAGCACTGGCTGCAGGAGGCTATGTCGGCCGCGAGGACGCCGCATCGCTGGGCGATGCGTACCGGTTTCTGCGTACCCTTGAACATCGACTACAGCTGCGCCGGCTCAGGCGAACGCATCTGATGCCGACCGATCCGGCGGCGCTGCGGATCCTCGGGCGTTCGGTCGGTTACACCCGCGAGCCGGTCGAAGAGTTGACCGACCAGTGGCGCCGCCATGCCCGGGAGGTGCGGCGCCTGCACGAGAAGCTTTTCTACCGGCCGCTCCTGAATGCCGTGGCCAGGCTCGACGCGGGTGAGTCCCGGCTGACACCAGAAGCGGCACAGACCCGGATGGAGGCGTTGGGATACGCCGACCCACAGGGAGCTCTGCGTCACCTCGAAGCGTTGACTGCTGGCGTCAGTAGACGAGCGGCGATCCAACGCACCCTGCTGCCTGTTCTGCTCGGGTGGTTCGCCGACGCGCCAGATCCCGACGCCGGGCTACTCGGATTTCGCCGGGTCAGCGAGGCTCTGGGAACCACCCACTGGTACCTCGCACTATTGCGAGACGCCGGGGCGACCGCCGAGCGCCTTGCTCGCCTTCTCGCCACCAGTCGGTTTGCCACTGATCTTCTACTGCGCGCGCCCGATGCTGTGGCCCTGCTCGCCGCGGAGGACGCGCTTCGGCCCCGTACGACGGAGGAACTTCTTGGTGAGATGAGCGCCACCGCTGGACGCGCGGAGTCAGCGGAGTCAGCGGCAGGCGCAGTTCGCGCCATTCGCCGCCGCGAGCTGTTCCGCATCACCGCAGCTGAGGTGTTGGGCGAACTTGGCCCCTCAGAGTCCGGGCCAGCGTTGACGTCAGTTGCTGAGGCGGCTCTGCGCGTGGTCGTCGATGTGGTGGTCGAGCAAGCGACGGAGGGAGGAGTTTCGCCAACGCGCTTTGCCGTCATCGGAATGGGGCGGTTCGGTGGACGTGAGCTCGGCCTCGGTAGTGACCTGGACGTGCTCTTCGTGCATGATCCGCTACCGGGAGTGGATGAGGCCGAGGCGTCGCGGCATGCCTTGCTGGTCGCTACTGAGCTGCGACGGCTTCTGACGCTCCCTGCGCCCGACCCGCCGATGCTGATCGACGCCGACTTGCGTCCGGAAGGGCGCAACGGCGCGCTGGTCCGAACGGTGGCGTCCTACCGTGCCTATTACGCGCGGTGGTCGCTGACCTGGGAGAGTCAGGCGCTGCTGCGCGCGCAGCCGATGGCTGGCGACCGTGAGGTGGGTCGAGACTTCACCGCCCTCATCGACCGCTTGCGCTGGCCGCAGGGTGGCCTTCCGGCCTCGGAGGTGACCGAGATCCGTCGTGTCAAGGCTCGGGTCGAGTCAGAGCGGCTACCGCGCGGTGCCGACCCCGCGATGCACACCAAGCTGGGTCCTGGAGGCCTGGCCGATGTGGAGTGGACAGTGCAGTTGTTGCAGATGGAGCACGCCGCACGGCTGGAGGCGCTGCGCACCACGAGCACATTGGACGCGCTGTCGGCGGCTCGCAACGGTGGGCTTGTCGCTGACGAGGATGCCGAGGTGTTGCGTGCGGCGTGGCTTCTGGCCACCCAGATCAGGGACGCCATCATGGTGGCAAAGGGACAACCGTCCGACAGCGTACCCCGCGACACCGGCGACCTTGCGCTCGTGGCTGGTGTCATGGGGTACGAACCTGGCCGGTCCGGTGAGCTCGTCGAGGACTACCGAAGAGTCTCCCGACGGGCCAGGGCCGTCGTGGAGAAGGTGTTCTATACGTGACCGACCAGTTCACCTCCGGGGCCGCGCAGTATCGCGCCGTCTTGGGCAACTCCGAGCTTGTTGCGTTGCTGGTCGCCCGACTGCTCTCGGGAATTGGTGATCAGCTCGCCCGTGTCGTGCTGGCTCTGTACGTGTTGGAGCGCAGCGACGGCAACGCACTTCTGGCAGCCATGGTGTTGGCGATCTCGTATGTGCCCAGCACTTTCGGGTTCGCCTTTCTCGGCTCGCTCGCTGATCGCTTTCCCCGCCGGTCGGTGATGTTGTGGGCTGACCTGGCGCGCGCACTGCTCGTGACGATGCTGGCTATCGCGGTGGCGCGTGATGCCAACTTCACGGCTGTGGTCCTGCTGCTGGTGGCCGAGACCTTCAGCGCTCCCGCAGTGTCGGCGCGTTCCTCGTTATTGCCGGACGCCGCGCGATCGCCGGTCGAGTACCAGGCTGTCGTGGGGTTGGGCACCACCTTCGAACAGGTCGTGCAGGTGCTCGGGTTCATCCTCGCCGGGGTGGCGTTGGGCGTCACCAGCGCCGGATGGGTACTGCTCTTCAATGCCCTGACCTTTTTGATCTCCTACCTGATCGTCCTCGCTTTCGTCGCGCCCCGTCCCGCCGCAGCAGCGGCAGGTACGAGCGTCCGTCGCATGCTGCGGGACGCCAAGTCTGGCCTTCGCACGATCGTTCAGGTCAGGGCGATTCGTGGCGTCGTCTTCCTGCTCTGGGGTGCAGCTGGTTTGCTGGTGGCCACCGACGCTGTGGCGCTTCCGTATGCAGCCGATGCTGGAGCTCCGCCGTGGGCGGCAACGGCACTTCTAGCGGCGACGCCGGCAGGAGCCGCCCTGGGCGCCTTGATCGTGGCCCGGCTCCCGATGCAGCGTCAGGTGCGACTGGTCTTCCCCCTGGCCATCGCGTCGATGGTGCCGCTGCTAGCGACGGCGGTCGAGCCTCCCGTTGCCGTCACCTTCGTGCTCTGGACGATCAACGGCCTGTTTCAGGGGTACATCGTGACGCTGATGGCGTTGTCGATGCAGCTCACCCCTGAACACCGCCGTGGACGTGTCTTCGGTGTCGCCGGGGCCGGATTCAACGCGATGGCGATCGTCGGGCTCGTCGGCCTCGGCGCGGTGGCTGAGCGGACCTCGCCAGCTGCTGCAGTTGTCCTTGCCGGCGCAGTGGGCATGTGCATTGTGGTCATTGCGGCGTGGGCCTGGCCGCACGGAGAGGTACGCTCTGCCGTTCGCGCCACGTTCGGCGCACCGCGTCGTCACTCCTGACGCGGTCGGGGCAGTGCAGGCAGGCTGATGGAGGGCTCATGAAAGCGTTGGTGAAGCGGACGGCCGAACCTGGGCTCGACCTCGTTGATGTCCCTGAACCGGTCGTCGAGAGCGGCCAGGTGCTCATCAAGGTGGCGCGTACTGGCATCTGCGGCACCGATCTGCACATCAAGGCGTGGGACCCATCGGTGCAGTCGATGGTCACCCCGCCAGTCGTCCTGGGCCACGAGATCGCCGGACACATCGCCGCTGTGGGCCCTGGTGTGGACACCCTCGACGAGGGAGATCTCGTCAGCGTCGAGGGACACATCGTCTGCGGACGCTGCCGCAACTGCCGCGCGGGACGTCGGCAGCTCTGCCCGAACACCAAGGGTGTCGGTGTGCACCGCGACGGCGGATTCGCC
The DNA here is from genome assembly GCA_027117675.1 of Actinomycetes bacterium. Lineage (GTDB taxonomy): Bacteria > Actinomycetota > Actinomycetes > JAHEKZ01 > JAHEKZ01 > JAHEKZ01. The sequence continues at coordinate 5,512 of JAJAYM010000204.1, forward strand.
GAGTACATCTCGGTACCTGCCGGCAACGTCTGGCGTCACCCGGTGGCGCTGGACGTCGAGGTGGCGGCCATCTTTGACCCGTTCGGTAACGCGGTGCACTCCGCGCTCGCCTTCCCGGTGCTGGGCGAGGACGTTTTGGTTACTGGCGCAGGACCGATCGGAATCATGGCTGCCGCAGTTGCGCGGCACGCCGGTGCCCGCCACGTGGTGGTTACCGATGTGAGCCCCTATCGACTCGATCTCGCCCGTAGCACCGGCGTCACCCTGGCCGTCGACCCGAACGAGCGTGACCTCAGCGGTGTCATGACCGAGCTCGGCATGAAGGAGGGCTGGGACGTCGGTCTGGAGATGTCTGGCGCCCCCTCAGCCCTGTCGAGCATGCTCGACACGATGGCCAACGGCGGTCGGATCGCGCTCCTCGGTCTGCCGAGCAGCGACGAGGCGCCGTTCGACTGGATGAAGACGATCACCTCGATGTTGACGATCAAGGGCATCTACGGCCGCGAAATGTACGAGACCTGGTACGCGATGTCAGTCTTGGTGGCAGCCGGACTGGACATCTCACCGGTAATCACGCACCGTTTCCCTTACCACCAGTTCGAAGAGGCGTTCGACACCGCTTCGAGCGGACGGTGCGGCAAAGTTCTGCTCGACTGGTCGGAGGTGTGACGTGCTCGACAACCTGAGAACAGAGCTCGCGGCGAGAGTCACCGAGATGCAAGAGACCGGCGTCTACAAGCCGGAGCGCATCTTGGCGAGTCCGCAGGGCACCCGCGTGCGCGACGAGACGGGCCGCGAGATCCTCAACCTGTGCGCCAACAACTACCTCGGCCTGGCCGACGACCCGCGAGTGGTGGGGGCCGCGTCCAAGACGCTCCAGGAACGCGGCTTCGGCATGGCGTCGGTTCGTTTCATCTGCGGTACTCAGGACATTCACCGAGAGCTCGAGGAGCGACTCGCCGCTTGGCTGCGCCAAGAGGACACGATCTTGTTCCCGTCCTGCTTCGACGCCAACGGGGGAGTGTTCGAAGCACTACTGGACCAGCGCGATGCGGTGATCTCGGATGCGCTCAACCACGCCAGCATCATCGACGGCGTTCGGCTCTGCAAAGCGCAGCGGTTCCGCTACGCCAACCGCGACATGGCAGAGCTGGAGGCGCGGCTGCAGGAAGCCGCCGATGCGCGGTACCGGCTGATCGTCACCGATGGGGTCTTCTCGATGGATGGCTACTTCGCCCCGCTCGACGAGATCTGTGTGCTGGCGGACCGCTATGACGCGCTCGTCATGGTGGATGACTCGCACGCCGTCGGGTTCGTTGGTGAAGGCGGGCGGGGTACGGCGGCACGTTACGGCGTCGAAGATCGGATCGACATCCTGACCGGAACGCTCGGCAAGGCGCTTGGGGGAGCGAGCGGCGGCTACGTGGCTGCACGACGCGAGATCGTTGCGGTGCTCAAGCAGCGTGCGCGCCCCTACCTGTTCTCCAACTCGGTTGCCCCTGCAGTGGCCGGTGCGTCGCTCGCTGTGCTCGACATCCTTGAGGACTCCGGTGAGCTTCGTCACCAGCTGGAGCGCAACGCGTCCCGGTTCCGATCGGGGATGACCGATGCCGGATTCGACCTGCTGCCGGGCGAGCACGCCATCGTTCCAGTGATGTTTGGTGACGCGGTGGAGGCGAGTGCTGTTGCCCAGCGGCTGTGGGACGCGGGTGTCTATGCCGTGGCCTTCTCGTTCCCCGTGGTGCCGCATGGGCAGGCTCGGATCCGGGTGCAGCTGTCGGCGGCACACACCGACGAAGACGTCGATCGCGCTGTCGCGGCGTTCGTCGCCACGCGCTGAGCGCCGAACCGAGCAGATGTCTGAAGTGGAGGGGCTCCATCTTCGCCGCTACCAGGGGTTCATGGCAGACAGCGCCAGATGGGAGCGGTTCACCTTCCGACCTGATGACGTCGTCATCTCGACGCCGTCAAAGTGCGGTACCACCTGGATGCAGAACATCGTCGGGATGCTGCTGCTCGATCGGACTGACCTCGGCGCACCGATAAGTACCTTCTCGCCGTGGCTCGACATGTTGATCCGCGATGACGCCGAGGTCTTCGGCCTCCTCGAGCGTCAGGCTCACCGGCGGTTCATCAAGACGCACACGCCGCTTGATGGGGTGCCGCGACACGAGTCGGTCACCTACATCGCGGTTGCCCGTCATCCGCTGGATGTTGCGCTTTCGGACTGGGACCATTGCGAGAACGCGCAGCATGACCGCGCGGTCGCGATGCGCGTCGCTGCATCTGGTCCGGTCGACGCTGACCTTCCAGTCCCGGGGCCGTCGCCGGACGATCGAGGTGACTTCCTGCGTTGGTTCATCGACAATGGCGAGCCGCCGACTGGGAGTGGTCCCAATGGTCTTGCTGACTATTGCCAGCAGATCCGGACGTATTGGGAGGCGCGTCATGCGCCCAACGTCCACCTGTTCCACTACGGAGACATGTCGGCTGATCTCGATGCGCAGATGCGACGAGTAGCAACGGCACTGAAAGTCGAGATCGACGAGGACCGGTGGCCAGCATTCGTTGGCGCGGCCGAGTTCATCTCGATGAGGTCGCGAGCCAACGAGATGGCACCTGATGCAAACCTGGGGATATGGGTATCCCCTGAGGAGTTCTTCCGCTCTGGTGGTACCCGCGACTGGGATGTCTTGCTTTCGGCTCACGACGTCACCCACTTCCAGGAGCGGCTGGAGGAGCTTGCTGGGCACGCCGCCGACTGGGCCATAAGTGGCGCGCGCGGCGAGTAGGCCGAGTAGGCAAGGTGACGTTGCATTGGATGAGCGCAAATCGCCAACTAGGCTGCGAAGATGACCGAGTCGCGCACCCGCACTGCCGTCGTGACTGGCACCTCATCTGGACTGGGCAAGGGCGTCGCTGAAAGGCTCGTCGCCCTCGGGTGGGATGTACTCGGAACCGTGCGTGCTGATGGCGCAGAACTCCCGTTCGACACTGTGCACTGTGATGTCACCGACGACAATTCGGTGGCCCGTCTCGGTGAGCGGGTGCTCCAACAATGGGGTCGTCTCGATGCGCTGGTGAACAACGCTGGCATTGTGCTGACCGGGCCCGTGGAAGAGCTTGAGCCGGCAGAGCTGCGTCATCAGCTGGACGTGAATCTGGTGGCGTCGTTGGCGCTTGTTCGCGCCTGTCTGCCAGCGCTGAGAGCTGCTAGTGGCGTCATCGTCCAAGTGTCGAGCGTCGCTGGGTACTCAGCAGACGAGCTATTCGGGCCGTACAACGCCTCAAAGTTCGGGCTCGAGGGCGCCAGCGAAGCCCTCGCCGAGGAGGTGCGCGGCCAGGGTGTTCGGGTTGTCGTGGTCGAACCAGGCCCATTCCGGACCGATATCGCCAAGAAGAGCCCACAGGTTGCCGGCAAGGGTTTCACCGGGCTCTATGAGCCAGGGTGGCGTGAACTGGACGAATGGCTCGATTGGCATGCGTCGACGAGCCCAGACGCGGAGATGGCCGCGCAAGCAACCCAGGCGGAGGACTTTCTCCGCACCTTGTAACGAGTCGAGAGACGTATAGGCAAATGTATCGACCCCCAGTGGGTATCAAACGGGGCCGAAGGGGGTACCTGCCGGATATGGACTTCAGGCCAGAGACCCTTGCGA
>JAJAYM010000205.1 GCA_027117675.1 Actinomycetes bacterium
GGCCACGGCAGACGAGCGAACGGGTCTTGAGACAGCACTGCAGACGTTGAACACCCGGAAGGCTTCGGTGGACGGGACGCGCGTCGACCCTGGAAAGGTGATCAGCGACTCCCTGCTGCCCAACCGTCCCGCAAGCCCAAACTCCGCGCTCGTCCTGACCAGCGGGCTCGCTTTCGGCCTGCTGCTGGGACTGATGTTCCTGCTCCTTCTCGAACGCCGCGATGACCGCTGTTACGAGTGGCGGAGTGTCGAGGCCAGACTGGGGCTGCCCGTCCTGGCCGACGTACCTGGCGAGGCCGGTAGCCCGGCTCCGCTCTTCGAGCCCCACTCACCCGGGGCCGAGGCGTTTGGGCAGGTTCGCAATGCCATCCTCAGCGGATTGGGTGACGCTCCAGCCACCCTGGTGATCGCTGGGCCCAGCGCCGGCCACGGCGCGGACGTCGTCGTTGCCAACCTTGCTGTCGCTCTGGCCCGTGCGGGCCATAGCACCACCCTGCTGGTCGCCGACGAGTCATCGAAGGTTGCCGAACTTTTCGGAATGCCGGCGACGGACGGTTTGACTGAAGTGCTGCGCGGACGCTTGCCGGTGGAACGAGCCGCCCATCGGGTTCCCGACCTCCGAGGGCTCTCACTGGTCGTCGCCGGGCATGGCCTCGACACCGAGATCGACGACCTGGAGGGCAGTGGGATCGCGGAGGTGCTCAAGGCGTTGGCCAGCCGAACACACTTCCTTCTCATCCGTGCGCGTTCGAACGACTTCGCGGCTGACGCGCAGTTCTTCGGGCGCCACGCGCGCGCTGCGCTTCCAGCCGTCGAGATCGGCACAACCCATCGCGCCGCCATTGAGAACAGCGTCCGGCAGTGGACCATGATCGGAACAGCCGTGCCTGGTGCCGTCACCCTCCCTTCCTTTGGACCGCCCGAGCCCGCACCGCCGCGTGCGGTGGCCTCGGGCAGCAGCGAGCACTCAGCCTGACGATGTCAACAACGCCGGCTCCTCCGTCGCTCTCGTGGTCACCGCCACCTAAGGCGTCGCTACCTGCCGTGCGCCGGTCCAACCCCGCGCGGTGGAGCCCCACCAGGTGGCCGGCCGGCTGGCCGCTGATGGCAGCGCTGGTCGGCTACCCGCTCTGGTGGGCGCTAGGCCTTGGGGCGCTGGTCTTCCCGATCGCTGCGATCCCGATGGCCTGGAAGCTCAAGCAGCAAACCCACATCGAGGTACCGCCGTGGTTCGGGCTCTGGCTACTTTTCGTCGGCTGGTCCCTGCTCGGCGCCATCGTGCTTGGAGTCAACGCGCCCGACACCCTGACGACCACGTTCGCTCGGGGGTTGGACGCCTACGTGCTGCGCACCTTGCAGTACCTCGGCGCGACCGTAGTCCTGCTCTACGTCGGCAACCTCTCAGAGCTGGAGGTGCCCAAGCTCCGGGTCGTCCGTTGGTTGAGCACGCTCTTCATCGTGACGCTGATCGGGGGCTACGTCGGGCTGGCGCTCCCCACGCTGCAGTGGAAATCGCCAGTCGAGCTGATCCTTGGCCTCGTCTTCGGTTCGGTTCCCCGGGGCATCTTGACCATGGTCCACCCGCAGGTCGCCCAGATCCAGGACGTGATCGGCACCGGCGACAGCAGACCGAATGCCCCGTTCGAGTTCACCAACGCCTGGGGTAACAACCTGTCGATCCTCATCATCTGGTTCATCGTCGGCTGGATGGTTTACGGCACCGCGAAACGTCGACTCATCGGTCTGGCCGCGCTCTGCCTCGCCGTCGTACCGATCGTCTACTCACTCAACCGCGGGCTCTGGCTCGGTCTGGGCCTAGCCGCCTGCTACGCGGTCGTTCGACTCGCCCTCGGTGGCCGCCCGTGGCTGATTGGCGCACTTATGGCGGCCGGAGCATTGGGGCTGTTGGTCCTCGCCGTCACACCACTGGGCAGCGTGGTTACGAGCCGCGCCGACGCCGGCAACAGCAACCAGGTGCGCAGCTCGCTGGCCCAAGCATCGATCTCCGGCGCCCTGAGCTCACCACTGATCGGGTACGGCAGCACCCGCGAAACCGTCGGCAGCGACGACTCCATCGCCATCGGCGCAACCCCAGAGTGTCCGCGCTGCGGTAACCGCACCATCGGCAGCACTGGTCAGGGTTGGAATGTTCTGTACGCGCAAGGCTTCGTGGGTCTGCTGGCGTTCATGGGCTTCTTCATCGGCGTGCTTTGGCGGTATCGGCGCGATGCCACGCCCATAGGTATCGCCGCGCACACGATCATCTTGGTACAACTCTTCTACATGTTCGTCTACGTCGGAATCAGCTCGACACTCTCGCTCGTGATGATCTCGGCCGCCCTCCTGTGGCGCAATGACCGCGACCGAGCTCGAGGCCACAGCGACCTGGTAGCCCCGCCCCTGAGCGACTCCGGCTTCCGGCGCCTAGCCCCTCGATGGGGTGCGTCGTGACCACCATCGACACCGAGGCACTTGCCCAGCTTTGGAGTACGGACGACCTCCGGGCTGACCATGTCAGCGCTGCCGAGGGACGTACCTTTCTGGTGCTTCCCTCCATCGATCGCCCGCGGTTGGTCGTGCCAACGCGTCCGCACCGGGCTGCAGGGGCGATCGTTAGGGCACTGCGCGACAAGTCGTCGACCAAAGCTCGAGCCAAGACCCTCGCCATCCGCACCGCACTGGCCACTGGCGCCAAGGGAACATGGCTACCCGACCCTGATCTGTTTGGCGAAGTCATCAGGCAACTTCCGCAGGAAGAGTACGTCTATGGTGTCCACCTCGGCCCACCTCGCGCCAACCGCAAGCCCGTCCTCGTCCTGGCAACAGCGCAGGGCGGGCTGGTGGCCTTCGTCAAGTGTGGTGTCAACGCCCTAACCGATCAATTGGTGCACGCCGAAGCGGCCGCACTCACATCGGTTGCACACCTGACCTCGCTGCGTACGCCACACCTGATCGGGATGGGTGAACACCGAGACCATCCCTACACCGTGCAGTCGCCCGTCCCTACGAACCGTCATCGACGTAGCGCAGCGCACATCGTCGCAGCCCAAGTCGAGGTTGCATCGGTCGGCCGTGGATCGATCGATGTCACCGCCGAACTGGACGCAGTCGCTGAGCGCTGGCGCCAGCGAGTCATCGCCGCCGCTGACGGCCAACCGGGTGTGAAGGAGTTCGCCGGGCTCGCCGAACGCTGGACCGAGCGGGCCCATGGCAGCTCGCTGAATTGGGGTTCATGGCACGGCGACTGGCGCCGCACCAACATGGCTGTGACTTCTTCAGGGTGCTCGGTGTGGGACTGGGAGCGTTTCGCCACCGGCGTTCCCGTCGGGTACGACGCGTTGCATCTTTTCCTGATGTCGCACGCCTCGTCCGTTCACGATCTCTCGTCGCTGCCGGTCGACCTGTTTGACAACGCCCAGCGGCTGCTGCGGCCGTTCGGAGTACGTGGCCGCACTGAAGCCGAGCTCACTACGGCCGGCTACCTCCTGGAGCTGTCTGGGCGATACATCGACGACAACCAGTCCCAGACGGGCGTGCGCCTCGGCCCTGTGCACGAGTGGCTGCTCCCGTTCCTCTCGACGACACTGATGCACCAGGTGCAGCACGGTGCTGGCCGGCCGGGATCAGGAGTGAGTGAACCGTGAGCAGCACCGTAAAGGACGTCGGCCGAAAGGCAGCACTGGTCGCTGCCGACCAGATCGGGCAACGCACCGCTTCGCGCCGCGTCCTGCCCGACATGCTGATAGTCGGTGGTCAACGGTGTGGCACGACCACCCTCTTCAAAGCACTGGCTCAGCACCGAGCCTTCCTAGGCCCCACGCTGCGCAAAGGCGTACACTACTTCGACCTTCGCGCCGACCAGTCACTCGACTGGTACCGAGCGCACTTTCCCACCAGGGGCGCCGTCGAGAACCTGCGACGAGCGGGCGACGGCCGGGTCGTCGTTGGTGAATCGAGTCCCTACTACCTGTGGCACCCGCTTGCCGCGGATCGGATCGCCAGGACACTCCCGGCGGTCAGGGTAGTAGCGCTGTTACGCGACCCCGTGGAACGCGCCTACTCCGCGCACGCCCACGAGCTGGCTCGCGGATTCGAGACCGAGTCGTTCGAAGACGCCCTCGCACTAGAAGACCAGCGCCTCGCCGGCGAAGAGGACCCGCTCCGCAGCGGAGCCCCGGCACGCAGCTTGGCCCCCCAGCAC
>JAJAYM010000206.1 GCA_027117675.1 Actinomycetes bacterium
CATCCCCAACCGGTCCAGCAGCGACCCGCACCAGCGGGTCGCGCGCTGGATATACCTCTGACGGCCCAGGAGCAAAGAGCACATCAACACCCTCTGCCGTGCAGAGCTCTAGGTCTGAGGTGAAGGTTCGCGGGTACTTGTCGAGGTCTTCACCTGGTGCGAACTGCAGGGGGTTGAGAAAGTCGGTGACGATCACCCGGGCATCGTGCTGACGCGCACGCCTGATGAGCTCGGCATGACCCGCATGCAGCGCACCCATCGTCATGACGACGGCGACCGACTCCCCGGACGCCGTCCACTGGTCTCGCAGGGACGCCAGCTCCGCGCGAGTCCGTGCAACGGCGATCACCGCTCGTCCTCCGCGCCCTCGATCGCATCGAGCACGGCGTCCGCATCGGCTTCGCTTAGGAGCCCAGCGTCAACAGCACGCCGCGCGGTCTCCCGCGCCAGCGCGACGTAGAGGTCTGCTGTCTGCGGGGAAACGTTGCCAATCTCGTCGATGTGACGAGCCACAGTCGCAGCGTCACCCCGCATGACCGGACCGGTGAGCGCCCTGTCACCAAGACGTAGAACGTTGTCGAGGGCCGCGCTGACCAGTGGGGACAGCACCTGGCGCGGCTCGTCGATTCCAGCAGCTTCGAGTAGATCGGCACTGGAAGCAACCAAGGTCACGAGATGGTTCGAGGCGTGGGCAAGCGCAGCGTGGTAGAGCGGACGAGCGCTCTCATCAACGTGGACGGGTTCTGCCTCCATCTCCAAGACGAGCGCATCCGCAATGGGCAAGAAAGCAGCTGGCGCGGTTACACCGAAGGAAGCGCCGACGAGTCGGTCGATGTCGATTGACGTCCCGGTGAACGTCATCACCGGATGCAATGCAAGCGGCACAGCTCCCACTCGCTGCGCAGGCTCCAAGACGCTGATCCCGTAACGGCCACTCGTGTGCACCACGATCTGACCGGGTCGCCACGCGTCGACTGCGGCTAGTCCCTCAATGAGCCCCGGTAGCTGGTCGTCGGGAACTGTCACAAGCACCAGTTCGGCAGCTGCGCAGACCTCGGGCGGCGACATGACGGCAGCGCCGGGCAACAGCGTCTCGGCGCGCGAGCGTGAGGCGTCCGAAACCGCGGACGCCGCCACTGGCCGGTGGCCAACGCGTGCCAACGCCGCGGCCAATACCGCCCCCACGCGGCCGGTACCGATGACGCCGACACTGAGCCGCCCCGGTCGGATCGGGGTGGCGGGCTGCGGGGCTGAGGTCACGAGGCGTTCCAGTCCTTGCGGGGTACCGGACGAGTGTGGTCCCAGCGTAGTGGGTGGCCACCAGGCACCTGGTGCCGGATCGACGGCTAGCGTGGCAAGGTGACGATCACGTACCCACTGTTCAGCCGGAGCGAAGCAGCGGCCCTGGCCAGCTTCCTGGCATCCGACGAGTGGCCGTTCCACACGGGAATGCACGTAACGCAGGAGGCAGCGCACGCACGGATTGCCGCTGGAGAATTCGCCGGCGAGCATGACCGCACCCACTGGATCGTTGCTGACGGCGAGCGCGTGGGAATGATCCACCTCCAGGACCTGGGCGACGGCACCCCACTTTTCGACCTTCGGCTGCGCAGGAGCCACAGGGAGAAAGGGCTGGGCACAACCGCCGTCAAATGGCTCACGGCCACCGTGTTCAACGAGTTCACCCACCTCCAGCGCATTGAGGCGACAACACGTCAGGACAACTGGGCCATGCGGCGCGTTCTCGTGAACTGCGGCTTCGCCAAAGAAGCGAGCTATCGCCAGGCATGGCCATCCGACGATGGCCCGCCGTACGACAGCATCGGTTACGGAATCCTGCGCAGCGACTTCGAGCGTGGAGTCACGACGCCGGTCAACTGGAATGACGGTCCGTGACGGCACAGACCTGGTCCGACGCCATGGGAGCGGCGCTCTACGGGCCCGGGGGCTTTTACCGACATCACGCTCCCGACGCGCACTTTCGCACCAGCGTCAGTGCTTCACCCTTACTGGCCGAGTCACTCGTGCGGCTGGTCGTTGCCGTCGATGAGGCGCTGGGAAGTTCGGACCGACTAGCCGTCGTCGATGTCGGAGCGGGTGACGGAAGCCTGCTGGTCGCACTCATGCAGGTGCTTCCAGACGGGCTCGCGGGTCGGGTCGACGCGCTTGCTGTCGACATCAGACCGCGCCCCACGCCACTCCCGGCCAGCGTCGAGTGGACCGAGGTCATCCCCCGAGGCGTCGACGGACTCGTGATCGCGCACGAGTACCTCGACAACGTTCCATGCGACGTCGCGCAAGTCGGCGACGACGGCTCGCTGCGCCAGGTGACGGTCGACGTCAGCTCCGGGGAGGAGAGCCTTGGTCCGCCACTCAGTGATGAACAGCAGGCGTGGGTTGAGCGTTGGTGGCCACCCGGAGAGCCCGGGGACCGCGCGGAGATCGGCACCGAGCGTGACCATGCCTGGCGCCAAGTTCTCGAGGTACTGGACCGAGGGGTCGCCGTTGCTGTCGACTACGGCCACACCCAAGGTGAACGCGTCTCCGGCGCCTATTCAGCAGGGACGCTCACGGCCTACCGGGACGGGCATCAGGTCGTCCCTGTGCCGGACGGCAGCTGTGACATCACCGCGCACGTCACTATTGACGCGTGCCTGGCCGCGGGGCGGGAGGCAGGCGCGGAAAACAGCGCGCTGCTTCGCCAAGCCGACCTGCTCGGTGCTCTCGGTCTACACGCGCGACGCCCGCCGCTCGACCTAGCCACTTCCGAGCCCCGGCGGTACATCGAAGGTCTCTTGCGTGCGTCACACGCCGCCGAGCTTCTCGACCCCGTTTCCCTCGGATCGTTCTGGTGGCTGCTGCAAGCCAAGGGCTGCCAGCCGGTCGTTGACGGCATCGACTGGCTGTGACTCCGGTTGCCCAGGTCCGGCTAACCGACGGGCGAGGCCGGACCGCTCCGCCTGCTCGTGTGCCAGCGCCCTTGCCCGCGACGCACTTTGATGCAACGCCGCGACCGATACCGGCCCGGGGGTCGAGTCGACGTACACCGATGCCAGACCAAGCCGGTGCTGCCACGGACCCTGTGTGAGCCGAACGCTCTGCGTGCGGGCGTGCGGTACGACGTCCCACTTCGGCACGAGCCAACCGCGACGCGTGACGAAGACCACCGACGTTGCGCCCACCCCGAGTTGCTTGTACTGCAGCGGCGCGCGCCAACGCGCCGACCGCGGTGCAGTCGTCAGCTCAACACTGAAGGGATCGACACCAGGAAGGATCTGTTGCAGCAGTGCCCGCGCCACGGGCAGCGGCGCAACGGGAAGAATGACCGATGGCCGATCCTCGCCTTCCTCGCCACCAGTTGCCCCGGCGACATTTACCACCACGCGCACCCAGCCCCAAGGCTTCCACATCAGTGGTCGTTCGATGCGCACCGCCTGTACGCGTCCCGGCGGCACAGTCTGCGACCGGTGGGAGGTCAGGCCGAACCGCAGGCGCAGACCGTCGGAAGACTGCGCGACTGTGAAGCCGAAGTACTTCAAGAACTGGCCGCCGACAACAGTGATCGGGGCAATGACAAGGAAGAACCCGGTGAGACCCAGCTCCCAGACACCGGAGACACCGGCGATCGCCACCATGGTCGGGACCAACAACAGGAGGAAGACCGTTGACGGCTGCAGCACGAGGGATGCGAGCAGATGCGGCGACGGCACTTGGACGAGCACCTGTTCGGGTGCTGTGTCTACAGTAGCGCCTTCATCGGGCCGTAGACCGGCCGCCTTCGCGAGTAGTTCGGCGCGCAGCTGCTGGGCGTCCTCGAGCGACAGGTACTGAAGCTTCGTGCCCTCGGCGGAAGCCCCGGCGACCTCCGGGCGCAGCTCGGCAAGCCCGAAGATCCTGGCCAGGATCGGCTGGGTGATGTCGACGGACTGCAGCCGCGAGAGCTGGACGCGGCGCTCGTTGCGAACAAATACACCGGAGTTGATGCGTAGGTCACCGTCGTCGTCGTAGAAGAAGGTGAGTCGCGTCCAGGAGAAGAATGCATAGAGGCCGACCCCGATCAGGATCAGGGCGATAACGCCACCCGTTCCGAGGCCGCCGAGGACGTTGGTTGCCTCGCCGCCCCCGTAGACGAAGACGCCGATGATCAGGACAGGGGCGGCTCGAACTACCGTGACGAGTGGCGTCACGTGGTGGGTGCGGCGTGGCTCGGTCATAGGCCAGCGCTTCGCTGCTCACCGAGAGCCGCCAGCTGGTCACGCAAACGTCCGGCCTCGTCCGGCGGCAGCCCCGGAATCGTGGCGTCGGTGGTCGCAGCCGCGGTGTGTAGTTGCACGGTGGCGAGCCCGAGATACCGCTCGAGCGGGCCGCGGCGCACGTCGACGAGCTGCATTCGCCCGTAGGGCACCAGAACGAGCCGTCGGAACACGATGCCGGACACGACCAGCAAGTCATCAGCGCGTTCGGAGTAGCCGATCGCGCGGACTTGCCGGCCGATCAACCACCAGAGCCAGCCAGCCACGACCAAGCCGATCAGCAGAGCCGCGAACCCGAGTTCGGCCCTATCCCCCACGGCGAGGGCGATAACGACCACCAGGGTGCCGATAGTCGTCAGCCCCAGCACAACGATTCGTCGCGCGGTGGCAAGCCGCGGATTCACCGAGATCCAGCCACGCTCGTCGGGCAAGAAAGGGTCACGGCTCATGTTGGGCAACCTACCTTCCCGACACCGGCACCCCGACATGGAAGGATCGGCCCGTGACCGAGGAGCGAGTGGTGAGCACCGGGGGCGGCATCGTCGCGACCGACATGGTGCTCAACATCGGCCCCCAGCACCCTGCGACGCACGGCGTCCTTCGGCTACGACTCGTCCTCGACGGTGAGCGGATCGTCTCGGCCGAGCCGATCATCGGCTACATGCACCGCGGTGCAGAGAAGCTCTTCGAGGTACGCGACTACCGGCAGATCATCATGCTCGCCAACCGGCACGACTGGTTGTCGGCTTTCTCCAACGAGCTGGGCGTAGTTATTGCCGTTGAGCGAATGCTCGGGATGGAAGTCCCCGAGCGCGCGGTGTGGGCG
>JAJAYM010000207.1 GCA_027117675.1 Actinomycetes bacterium
CACCAAGGTGCTGCACGACAAGTACCCGACCCTCAACGAGGCCTCGGCGTTCGACATGATCGACAAGGCTCCAGAGGAGCGCGAGCGCGGGATCACCATCTCGATCGCGCACGTCGAGTACCAGACTGAGGCGCGTCACTACGCACACGTCGACTGTCCCGGGCACGCCGACTACATCAAGAACATGATCACCGGTGCCGCCCAGATGGACGGGGCGATCCTCGTGGTCGCTGCGACTGATGGCCCGATGCCACAGACGAAGGAGCACGTCCTCCTGGCTCGCCAGGTCGGCGTCCCCTCCATCGTCGTGGCCCTCAACAAGGCCGACATGGTCGATGACGAGGAAATCCTCGAACTCGTCGAGCTTGAGGTGCGCGAGCTCCTCAGCGAGTACGAGTACCCCGGCGATGACATCCCGATCGTGAAGGTCTCGGCGCTGAAGGCGCTCGAGGGCGACGCGGAGTGGGCCGCGAAGATCGTCGAGCTCAAGGACGCAGTCGACACCGCGATTCCGATTCCCGAGCGCGAGACCGAGAAGCCCTTCCTCATGCCCGTCGAGGACGTCTTTACGATCACCGGTCGTGGCACGGTTGTCACCGGCCGTATCGAGCGCGGCATCGTCAAGGTCAACGAGGACGTCGAAATCGTCGGCATCAAGCCGGAGAGCACCAAGACAACGGTCACCGGAATCGAGATGTTCCGCAAGCTGCTCGACGAAGGTCAGGCCGGTGAGAACGTGGGTCTGCTGATCCGCGGTATCAAGCGCGAAGACGTTGAGCGCGGGCAGGTGGTCGTCAAGCCTGGAACCACTACCCCGCACACCAACTTCGAGGCGAACGTCTACATCCTCTCCAAGGACGAGGGTGGCCGGCACACGCCGTTCTTCAACAACTACCGTCCGCAGTTCTACTTCCGCACCACCGACGTGACCGGGGTGGTGACCCTCCCAGAGGGCACCGAGATGGTCATGCCCGGGGACAACACCGAGATGTCGGTCGAGCTGATCCAGCCGATCGCCATGGACGAGGGTCTGCGGTTCGCCATCCGCGAGGGTGGTCGCACCGTCGGCGCCGGCCGAGTGACCAAGATCAACGCGTAAGGCTCGATTTCGGTAAACCGCCCCGCATGGGGCATACTGTCGAGGTTGCTTGGGCAGGGGCTCAGGTCCGAACAAGCGTCAGTCGCGAGACTGACGACGGACTCGATGTCCCTGCCCGGCGCCCGGCACCAGCCGGGCTTCGAACCCCGTCCCTTTGGCGCAATCGCTGAAGGACGTCTGTGTGCGCTAGCGCGACACACCCGACCGCGGGGGTCGGAGCCACGAGGCTCGCAGCGTCATCGCGAGACTTAACCGGCAGCCACTAACGGCACTTTCGAAGAGAAGGATTTCGGTAAACGACATGGCGGGACAGAAGATCCGCATCCGGCTGAAGGCGTATGACCACGAGGTCATCGACTCATCGGCTCGGAAGATCGTTGAGACGGCCACCCGCACGGGTGCGCAGGTCGCCGGCCCAGTGCCGTTGCCGACGGAAAAGAACGTTTTCGTCGTCATCCGGTCGCCGCACAAGTACAAAGACAGCCGCGAGCACTTTGAGATGCGTACGCACAAGCGGCTCATCGACATCATCGACCCGACCCCGAAGACCGTCGACTCGCTCATGCGACTCGACCTTCCGGCCGGCGTCGACATCGAGATCAAGCTCTAAAGGGACGCGGACCAATGAGTAAGAACGTGAAGGGAATCCTGGGCGAGAAGCTCGGGATGACCCAGGTGTGGGACGAGAACAACAAGATCGTCCCGGTCACCGTCGTCAAGGCTGGCCCCTGCGTCGTGACGCAGGTGCGTTCGGCAGAGAATGACGGCTACGCAGCCGTCCAGCTCGGATTCGGCCCGATCGACCCTCGCAAGGTGAACAAGCCACAGGCTGGGCATTATGCCAAGGCCGGTGTCACACCGCGGCGTCACCTCGTTGAGTTGCGCACCGACGACGCGTCGGAGTACACGCTCGGCCAAGAGCTCGGCCCCGATGTGTTCGATGCCGGCCAAACAGTCGACGTTTCCGGCACGTCCAAGGGCAAGGGTTTCGCCGGAACCATGAAGCGCCACAACTTCCATGGTGTCGGCGCCAGCCACGGTGCGCACCGCAATCACCGCAAGCCCGGGTCGATCGGCGCGGGATCTACTCCCAGCCGCGTCTTCAAGGGGCTGAAGATGTCTGGCCGGATGGGTGGCGACTCGGTGACCGTGCAGAACCTCACCGTGCACGCCGTCGACACCGAGAAGGGACTCCTCCTGATCAAGGGAGCGATCCCCGGCTCAGTCGGCACTCTTATTTTCGTCAAGAGCGCCGTGAAGGGAGTTACCCAGTGAGCACCGTCGACGTCTTGACCCCGGATGGCACGAAGAGCGGAACCGCAGAACTGCCACCTGAGATCTTCGAGGTCCAGGTCAACATTCCGCTGATTCACCAGGTCGTGGTTGGTCAGCTCGCTGCGGCCAGGAAGGGCACCGCCTCGACCAAGACCCGCGCTGAGGTGGCTGGCGGTGGGCGCAAGCCATACCGCCAGAAGGGAACGGGACGTGCCCGCCAGGGTTCGATCCGCGCCCCACAGTTCGTCGGTGGTGGCGTGGTCCACGGACCGCAGCCGCGCAGCTACGAGCAGCGCACGCCCAAGAAGATGAAGGCGGCTGCTCTTCGCGGTGCACTCTCTGACCGGTTCGCCAACGGACGCCTGCACGTCGTTACCGCAATCGTCGATGGCGACGCGCCGTCGACCAAGGCGGCGGCGGCAACAGTCGCTCGGCTCTCAGGGCGCCGGCACATTCTCGTTGTGCTCGAGCGAGGCAATGACGCGGCATGGCTGAGCTTGCGCAACCTGACCAACGTGCACATCCTCACTCCCGACCAGCTGAACACGTACGACGTTCTCGTCAGTGACGACGTGGTGTTCACGCAGGCAGCGCTTTCGGCGCTTCTCGACGGTCCGGTGCGCGGCAAGTCGGCGAAGGCCGTCGCGACGTCGACCGAGGCCGCGAATGTAGAGAAGGAGGCTTCGGCATGACCGCCGCCGCTGTCCAGAAAGACCCAAGAGACGTCCTCATCAAGCCGGTCATCTCAGAGAAGAGCTACGGGCTCCTCGACGAGAACAAGTACACCTTCGAGGTCTACCCCGACGTAAACAAGACTGAGATCAAGATCGCGGTCGAGAAGATTTTTGGGGTCACCGTCATCAGCGTCAACACCCTGAACCGTCAGGGCAAGCGTCGTCGCACCCGCACGGGGTGGGGCAAGCGTAAAGACACCAAGCGCGCCATCGTCAGTGTCGCCCCAGGCGATCGCATCGACATCTTCGGCGGTCCGGTCTCCTGACCGGCGAGAAATCACTAAGGACTGTAAAGAGCCATGGGAATCCGTAAGTACAAGCCGACAACGCCGGGCCGTCGTGGCTCGAGTGTGGCCGACTTCGTCGAGGTCACCCGCTCCGAGCCGGAGAAGTCATTGGTGCGCCCTCTCCCCAAGAAGGGCGGCCGAAACGCCTCGGGTCGTATCACCACACGCCACCAGGGTGGTGGTCACAAGCGTGCCTACCGCGTCATCGACTTCCGTCGGGCCGACAAAGACGGCGTGCCGGCCAAGGTTGCGCACATAGAGTACGACCCCAACCGAACAGCGCGAATTGCGCTGCTGCACTACGTCGACGGTGAGAAGCGCTACATCCTGGCGCCGAACAAGCTGAAGCAGGGCGACACCGTCGAGAACGGGCCAAGCGCTGACATCAAGCCAGGCAACGCTCTGCCGTTGCGCAACATCCCCGTGGGAACCGTGATCCACGCCGTTGAACTCCGCCCAGGCGGGGGAGCGAAGTTGGCGAGGTCGGCTGGATCGAGTATCCAACTGGTCGCCAAAGATGGCCCCTATGCCCAGCTCCGCCTGCCGTCCGGCGAGATCCGCAACGTCGACGTTCGCGTTCGCGCGACGGTCGGCGAGGTCGGCAACGCCGAACAGTCGAACATCAACTGGGGCAAGGCTGGACGCATGCGCTGGAAGGGCAAGCGTCCCACCGTCCGCGGTGTGGCCATGAACCCCGTCGACCACCCGCATGGTGGTGGTGAGGGCAAGACCTCAGGTGGACGCCACCCGGTCTCGCCGTGGGGCCAGCCTGAAGGTCGTACCCGCAAAAAGGGCAAAGCCAGCAGCAAGTACATCGTCCGCCGCCGCAAGTCGAACAAGAAGCGCTAGGAGTTACCAGCGATGCCGCGCAGTCTGAAGAAGGGTCCCTTCGTGGACGACCACCTCGTCAAAAAGGTGGACGCCCAGAACGAGGCCGGTACTCGAAACGTCATCAAGACGTGGTCCCGGCGTTCGATGATTGTCCCGTCGATGATCGGCCACACCATTGCCGTTCACGACGGTCGCAAGCACGTGCCGGTCTTTGTCACCGACGCAATGGTCGGTCACAAGCTCGGCGAGTTCGCCCCCACACGCACCTTCCGTGGGCACGAGAAGGACGACCGGAAGAGTCGGCGTCGCTGATGGCTACCGCTCCTACGACAGCCAGTGCCCGCAGCACTGCTCGGTACGTCCGCATCACTCCGCAAAAGGCGCGACGCATGGTCGACCTGATTCGCGGCCTGCCAGCCGCCGAGGCCAAGATCGTGCTGCGGTTCGCCCCGCAGGCAGCGAGTGAGACCGTCGGCAAGGTGCTCGACAGCGCCGTCGCCAACGCCGAGAACAACCATGGGCTCAACGCCGACACGCTCGTCGTGAGCTCTGCCTACGTTGACGAGGGTCCGACTCTAAAGCGATTCCGTCCACGCGCACAGGGCCGGGCGTACCGCATCCGCAAGCGCACCAGTCACATCACCGTCGTCGTGTCGGAAGACGCGACGCCCGCTGGAAAGAAGGGCTGACCGTGGGTCAGAAGGTCAACCCTCATGGGTTCCGACTCGGCATCACGTCCGAGTACACCTCCCGTTGGTACGCCGACAAGGGTTACAAGGACTACGTGAAAGAGGATGTGGCGATTCGCCGCATGCTCTCCAAAGGTATGGAGCGAGCCGGCATCAGCCGGGTCGACATCGAGCGCACTCGCGATCGAGTGCGGGTCGACATCCACACCGCGCGACCTGGCATCGTCATCGGCCGCCGAGGAGCTGAGGCCGACCGCATTCGCGGCGACCTCGAAAATCTCACCGGCAAGCAGGTTCAGCTGAACATCCTCGAGGTCAAGAACCCCGAGGTCGACGCGCAGCTGGTAGCCCAGGGTGTGGCCGAGCAGCTCTCCAGCCGCGTCTCGTTCCGCCGTGCCATGCGTAAGGCGATCCAGAGCGCCATGAAGGCCGGTGCCAAAGGTATTCGTGTTCAGGTCAGTGGCCGCCTCGGTGGCGCTGAGATGTCGCGTACCGAGTTCTACCGTGAAGGCCGGGTGCCACTGCACACGCTCCGCGCCGACATCGACTACGGCTTCTACGAGGCTCGCACCACGTTCGGCCGCATCGGCGTCAAGGTGTGGATCTACAAGGGTGATGTCACTGGCTCGCGTGCCGAGCGAGAAGCGGCCGCTGCTGCCGCCCGAATCGGTCAGCGTGGGGCCCGCCCACCGGCCCGTGCGGCACGCCCGGCTCGCGGCCGCGATGCGGCCCCGGTTGCTGAGGCGGCTGCAGCCACATCCGCACCGACCGAGGCGACGCCTCCTGCCGTCGAGACACCAGCTGCAACGCCGGCTCCCGACCAGACCACGACGGAGGCCTAGACCATGCTGATTCCACGGCGGGTCAAGCACCGCAAGCAGCACCATCCCTCGCGACGAGGCGTCGCCAAGGGCGGCACGAAGGTTACGTTCGGCGAGTTCGGTATCCAGGCCATGGAGCCCGGCTACATCACCAACCGCCAGATCGAGGCGGCTCGTATTGCTATCACCCGCGCGATCAAGCGTGGCGGGAAGGTTTGGATCAACATCTACCCAGACCGGCCCCTCACCAAGAAGCCAGCCGAGACCCGCATGGGTTCGGGTAAGGGCTCGCCGGAGTGGTGGATCGCCAACGTCAAGCCCGGCCGGGTGATGTTCGAGCTGGCCGGTGTGGACGAGGTGACCGCTCGCGAGGCGATGCGCCTGGCCATCCACAAGCTCCCGATGA
>JAJAYM010000208.1 GCA_027117675.1 Actinomycetes bacterium
CCGATGTTGGGGCCTTCTGGCGTTTCGATCGGGCACATGCGCCCGTAGTGCGATGGGTGCACGTCGCGCACCTCGAAGCCGGCGCGTTCGCGAGAAAGACCGCCGGGGCCAAGTGCCGACAGCCGCCGCTTGTGCGTTAGCCCAGCGAGCGGGTTGGTCTGGTCCATGAACTGCGAGAGTTGGCTGGTGCCGAAGAACTCCTTGATGGAGGCAACGACGGGCCGGATATTGATCAGCGTCTGCGGCGTGATGGCCTCGACGTCCTGGGTCGTCATGCGCTCGCGAACGACCCGCTCCATGCGGGCCAGGCCGGTACGCACCTGGTTCTGGATCAGTTCGCCGACCGTGCGCAGACGACGGTTACCGAAGTGATCGATGTCATCGGTCTCGACGCGGATGGTGCCCTTCGTGCTGGGCGCCTCGGCCTCACCGGCGTGCAGCGCGACGATGTACTTGATCGCGGCAACGATGTCGTCCACGGTGAGGACGGTGTCGGACAGCGGGCGGTCGAGGCCGAGCTTTTTGTTGACCTTGTACCGGCCGACCTTGGCCAGGTCGTAACGCTTGCCGTTGAAGTAGAGATTGTCGAGCAGAGTCTGCGCTGCCTCACGGGTCGGCGGCTCGCCTGGGCGCAGCTTGCGGTAGATGTCGAGCAGCGCTTCGTCCTGGGTCGTCGTGTTGTCCTTGTCGAGTGTCAAGTTGATCGACTCGTAGGCGCCGAGCTCTTCGCGGATCTTGGCGTCGTCCCAACCGAGGGCCTTCAGCAGCACGGTGACGTTCTGCTTGCGCTTGCGGTCCACGCGAACCGAGACGATGTCTTTCTTGTCGATCTCGAACTCGAGCCAGGCACCACGCGAGGGGATGATTTTGGCGGTATAGATGTCCTTGTCGGACGTCTTGTCCACTGAACGCTCGAAGTAGACGCCGGGGGAACGCACCAGCTGCGACACGACAACACGCTCGGTGCCGTTGATGACGAAGGTGCCCTTGTTGGTCATGAGCGGGAAGTCGCCCATGAAGACGGTCTGAGACTTGATCTCACCCGTCTCGTTGTTCATGAACTCGGCGGTGACGAACAGCGGCGCCGAGTAGGTGATGTCACGCTCCTTGCAGTCCTCGATGGAGTACTTCGGGGGCTCGAAGCGGTGGTCCCGGAACGACAGAGACATGGTCCCCTGGAAGTCCTCGATCGGGCTGATCTCCTCGAAGATCTCCTCGAGCCCTGACTTGTCGGGGATCGGCTTGCTCGAGGCGGCGGCCTCCTCCACCCTTGCGCGCCAGACGTCGTTTCCCAGCAGCCAGTCGAAGCTCTTGACCTGCAGGTCCAGCAGATCGGGAACCGGCAACGACTCGGCAATCTTGGCGAAACTCAGCCGCGGCGTCACGGGCGCTGGGGTGTTGACAAAACTATTGGCGTTACGCGAGGGGGCCAAGAGGCGTCCTTCCGGGCTCGACTTACCGCGCGCGGCCGGACGGACCCCCGCTCCGCAAGGCCCAGCGCCGATCCGGTCAGTCCCGGGCGCTGGTAGGCATGGCGCTAGCAAAGTTGGCTAGCAAGATGCAGGCAGGCTGGGGACGCGCGGAGAGGCAGGCTCGGAGAGGGGTCAAGGCAGCGCAGAGCGACAGCCTAGCGGCATGCGGCCGCGGCTGTCCAGTCGCGCCTCCTTCAGCCGGTCCCTCTCGGGGCCGACCTGGGTCGAACGCCCCTGACCGCTCACTCCTCGACGGAGTCAACCTGACCGGGTGCGCAACGAGCACTGGCCACGACTATGAAGGAAAAAGCCTAGGCGCGTCAAGCACATCGGGGCTGTTGTGACGTCTTCGCACCCAGATCAGGCAGCCGCTCCCGTCCACTCCCTCAACGGAACTTGGCACGCAGACCACCGAGAACCGGTCTCGGCAGGGCCTCCACGAGAGGCTGCAGCAGCCCCGCCAGCTCGGCAGCCGTCGGTCGGGCTGCGGGAGCACGCTCGAGGCAGGCCATGATCGGTTCAGCGACTGCCTCCCCCACCTGGCGCGGCAGCGGTGTCGGGGGCTCGACCAGCTGGGGCCACGTCTCTCCGGGCGGGCTGCCCTTCTCACGGGCACCGTCGCGGAAGGGCCGCTCGCCGGTCAGCGCCTCATACAAGGTCACCCCCAGGCCGAAAATGTCAGCCGCAGCTCCTGGAGCACCCGTCCGCGGGGGGTCTGCCTGCTCCGGCGCAAGATAGGCATCGGTGCCCGTGACGTGGTCGAGTTCGGCCGCCTCACCCCATGAGCGCGCGATACTGAGGTCGATCAGGCGCGGAGGGGCACCCATGATGATGTTGCTCGGCTTGACGTCGAGGTGCACGACCGACTCCGTCGACAGGTAGTGCAGCGCCGAGCACAGCTCTAGTCCGAGCGGAAGCCATTGCTCCATCGACAGCGGTCCGAAACGTCGGACCAGCGACGAGAGCCGCGGACCGTCGAGATGCTCGAGCACAAGGTGGGGCCGCTCCCCATCGAGATCGGCGTCGAAGGACCGCACGATCCCCGGATGTGCCAGTCGGGCCAGAATCGCCGCCTCACGAGCCAGCCCCCGCCTGGTCGACGGGTCGTCGACCAGGTCTGGGCGTACCACCTTGACCACGACTGGGGCGAAGAGGAGTTCGTGCCATCCCAGGTACGCCTCGTACCTCTCTCCGCCCCCCAGTTTGCGTTCGGCGTGGATGCCGGGGACGAGCTCGTCC